>JALTMZ010000092.1 GCA_027001105.1 Thermococcus sp. | reverse complement strand
GTATCCATTTATGTTAAGTCTAGATTTTTAATTTGTAACAATACAAAACATTTATATATCACTTCATCTTAATTAATTTTGAATGTTTCCTTCGTTGGGGGGGGCGAATGCAAAAGTGGGTAGTGTTGGGCATAATTGGGTTGTTGGTTTTTGGTTTTTTAGGAGTGGGCCTAGTTAACGCAGAGAATTCCAATGAGTTCAGTAAAAAAGATATCGATGAGAATACAGTGAAATTTGATCAAGGAGATGTAAAAGTAAAAATCGTGAGTGTTAAGAATAGTAAGGGATTCTTACCGCTGGAAGATGACTACCCCCCTCCAAGGGAGATGATCTGGACGGCAGCTACGAATTTAGTACGTCGTGTCTCTGGTCTAAGTGCATATCCAGTTCTCTATGCCTATTCAAGGTCTAGATGGGAAGATAATGGATATCCTGCTGATATACAGCGCATTGGACTTAGAACCAGAGTATGGAAAAAGATTGGAGATAATTGGCAACAAATATACTGGAACCAAGTGGATAAATACAATGATTCGGATGCAAATATATACTGGGCTGGTACCAGTTATGGTGGAGGAGAATACTTTGCACGTAGTAATCATTGGTTCGAAGCAAACTCTGTAGTTAATTGGTATCCAGTGACAGAAGACAGTTGCACCTGTTGAGGTGGTTAGATGAATAAAAAGATAAAGATAGTGTTAGTTTTATTTTTCTTTCTTTCTATTTTCACCTACTATCACTATTACTTCTATCAAGACCATACTAGTGTACCCCAATGGAGAATGGAAGTTAGTGAAAGTGGGTTTAGTGGAGTGTTATCCCCAGAGGATATCCCAGTTCGTGAAAGTTTCGGTGTAGGATTGTTTGATAGACCCCAGTACTTTGGAGGAGCAGTTAAAACACGTGTTTTTAGAGTAAATGGTACGTTCGAAAAATATCTGTTTATAGCGAATGCTATAAATTCCTCCAATGAGTATCTTGTCTTTGTTTTGGTTGATTATATTCAAGTTCCATTTTATGCGGATGGAAAATTGAACCTCACTCATATGGTAAGGTTAGGTCCTATGGAATATAGATTTCTGAAGATTAGAATTGAGAACTTGAGTGAGGGTTATCATGATGTATTCATTGGCGTTTTTCTTGATCCATATAATCATAATCTTTCTGATAAATATCGGCTTTCAACAGATTTTTCAATGATGGGGGGTGTAAGGATTCAAGTAATTTCTGGCAGACCATTATACAAGATGCCAACATTTAATAAGCCTCCGATTGTATGCAAGAATGTTAAAAACGATACGATTGGTGGGTTACTTGTCACAAAAACACCGTGTAGCAATATAGCATGGCTCAGGGAAAATGTTTCAGGAAGTATTAAATACTACATAAATCTTGGGAATAGAGAGAGGAACATTCAGACCTTTGCCCTTGTGGCAATGCTGAATTATAAGCAGGTGCCTATAAACAATGACACTTTTGTTTACTATGGATATCTATACAGAAATCAAGAGATCTCAATACCTGGAGAGCTGAG
This sequence comes from Thermococcus sp., assembly GCA_027001105.1. Lineage (GTDB taxonomy): Archaea > Methanobacteriota_B > Thermococci > Thermococcales > Thermococcaceae > Thermococcus_B. The sequence continues at coordinate 4,168 of JALTMZ010000092.1, read as the reverse complement.
GATACCAGAAGCAGAAACTTTAGGTCGCATACAGGAGTTCATAGTTTTGTATTTCACCGAGCCGTTTCTGCCTCTTCAATTTCCTCCAGATATTCGAAATATAAACCTGGAAGCAAGAGCAGAACCCAGCATTAGAATAGCCATTTTACCCAACAGATGATCACTATTTCAAAAATTCATCAAGTGTCCTCTGCTTTTTCCGCATTTTTAAAAGCCAGCTTTTCTCGAGATATTTCTCAAGAGGATGTTCTAAAAGCTTTCTAATTTCATTCAAGGCCTCCTGCAGTGTGTTGAATTTCCCAACTGGGTTTTTCAGTGCCTTCTTAACTCCTAATCTAATCTGCCATACTCCAACGGGAGCATAATATTTTGGTGTCACCTCTCTGAACACTAAAATCCTCGCTTGTCTTCTTCTATTCCTTAGGAATTCAAGGACACTTAAGCGAGCCGCATAGTAGGCACCGGTTGTTTCTTCAGCATAGCCTCTGATGCCTCTCCAATCTTCATAGTCATGAATCACTTGAGGCTCTTCGCTTCCAAACAGCGAACCCCTAAGCCATACTTCTAAGAGCTCAAATGCATAGCTTTCCGGCATCAAAAGCACAGCGTATCTGTTCCCAAGGAATTCGTAAAAGTAAAGCTCGAACTCGTTTATTGTGTCGTATTTTAGAATCTCTTTTCTCAAATGCTTTCCAATGGTGTCTTGAACTGCTGTGATGCTCCATCTCGTTGGCACAAGCTTTCTGCTAATCCCCAACAAACCAGCTGAAAGCAATCGTATAATGTAATACTCGTCAAATCCCCAATTGTAGAGCCTCATAATGGCTTCTTCAGCCTTCAGTTCATCGCTTACAACATAGTCGGTCTTCCTTGGGATTCTTGGATTTTCTGTAAGTTCAAAGTCTAAGAGTTCAGCCTTTGGCCCAACTGGCGGGGCAAATTCATTTGGTAGAACTTTTAAAATTGGCTTCCTCTTGAGAAGAATTTCGCTATCTACTGGTCTTATTGACATTGCTAACTCTTGAATTTCGCTCAGAATTCGCTGGCTTTTGCTCACCTTTACATCAGCCTTCGTTTCTCCCATAACCAAAAGTGAGCGGTATTTAAGAATGTCATTTATTGTTTTATTTTCCCATTTAAGGGGGTTGTCAAGATAGGATGTATTTCCTTCAATTGGCGGAACAAGGGGACCAATTCTAACCTTTGGATATCCAAACTCCCCAACGAATATGCTTGGCGGTGAAGAGCCAAAAATTTCCCTTCTGTTCACAATTCTCTCGACACTCTTGACTACCCTGAATCTCTCAAGAATTGGGCACGTGGGTCGTCCACAGAGCAGTTTACGACCTTTGCATAATGCACATAGCTTTGAGTTAAAGAGCTGCATCATTATTAGTTTGTGCACTGGTATTTATAATTGCCCCCTCCAAAAAGCTTAAATACCCACTGCTTATGAGTAATAACCGTGCCGCGGTAGCCTAGCCTGGTAGGGCGCCGGCCTGCTAAGCCGGTGGGCGTGGTCCCTCCGGGGTTCAAATCCCCGCCGCGGCGCCAGCCTTGCTTCTCTGGGTTAAATGCCGGGATAGCCTAGAGGTGAGGCGGGGGACTGCAGATCCCCTTTACGGGGGTTCGAATCCCCCTCCCGGCTCCATATAAACTTTTGCCAAGCAAAATTTGATCAGAATTTGTTTATCTTTTTCTATTTTCCGAGAGTGCGTCTTTTTCTAAAATATTTCCACTTAGTTCTTCAAGGGGAGATGTGTTAAATTACCTTTAATCCAGATCCAGTTAAAGGTAACAGGACTTTTGAGCCTTTTTCAAATTCGCCTCTCTCAAGAAGTTTCTTAAATGCGGCAAAGACGACTGCAGAGGTTGGCTCAACCAAGAAACCCATTGAAATGAGGTCATCAAGGGCTCTGTCTATTTCGCTATCCCCCACTGACATGCAGAATCCTTCAGTTTCTTTTAGAACTTTGAGCATTTGCTCTTTTCTCGGAGGCTCTGGGATTGCTATCCCCTCTGCAAGCTTACTTTTCCTTTTGCTCCGCTTGCACAAGCTTTCATAACCTTCAGCTTGAACTGCAATTAGCTTCGGCATTTTGGCTTTTCCGAAATCTTTGAGCTCTTTGAATCCTTTATACAGTCCTAATAACAATGTCCCGCTTCCTGCTGGAACTAAGGCATAATCAACTTCCCCAATTTGTTCAAAGACTTCATATGCAACAACTTTTGTACCCTCCAAGAAGTAGGGATTATACCAGTGTGAAATATAAAATGCATCTTTAAACTCCCGGGCTTTCCAATGTACGTTCATCCTTGAGCCTTTGATTTCATGAACTTCAGCCCCTAAGAGCTTTAAAATCCTTTTCTTTCCCTCGCTCGTATGCTCTGGAATAAACACATGGACTTTAATCCTTTCAGCTTTTCCAAAGAGGGCAAAGCTTATGGCTGCATTCCCTGAAGAGTCGAGACTTATCTCATTGATTCCTTCTTCTTTCAGCTTTGCGATTGTTACATAAGTTCCTCTATCCTTGAATGAGCCTGAGGGCATCAAATATTCAAGCTTGAAAAGAACTTTCACGTTTTTGACATCCATTTCCACTGTTGGGGTTATTGGAAGGACTAACTTTGGAAGAACTCTTTCGTTGATTGGTAAGAAGTTCAAGTAACGTCTTACATCTAAATATTCCTCCTTTAAAAGGCTTTCAAAGCTCCCTTTAAACTCCACTACAACATCAAGGAGCCCACCGCATTCACAAAATAAATGAAATTTTTCATAAGCTCTCCCGCATTTTTGGCATTTTAGCATGTACTCACCATCAAGATTTATGCGAAGACTTTTATTTGCTTTTTGCAAAGCTTATGATAAGGTGATGGCAGATGAAGTTCGTATCCGCAGATAGACCCCAAACCGAAGAAGGATACCAATACCATATAGCCTGCAAGCCAGGGGATGTGGCAAGATACGTTCTATTGCCTGGAGATCCAGAGAGGGTGCCTAAAATAAGTGCCCTGTGGGATGAGGCGAAGGAAATAGCCTTCCACAGGGAGTATCGGACTCATACTGGAAAATACAAGGGAGTTCCAATAAGTGTAACTTCAACGGGAATTGGAGGGCCTTCTACGGCAATAGCAATTGAAGAATTGGCAGCTATAGGGGCTGACACATTCATAAGGGTCGGTTCAACTGGAGCAATTCAGCCAGGAATAGAGATTGGTGACTTGATCATTGCAAAAGCTGCCGTTAGGTTGGAGGGAACATCAAAGCAGTACGTTAGGGTTGAATATCCAGCGAGTGCAGATTATGAAGTGACCTTGGCATTGATTGAAGCCGCTGAGACATTAGGAGTTCGCTATCATGTGGGAATTACAGCATCAACTGACAGCTTCTATGTTGGTCAGGCAAGACCGGGATTAAATGGTTATTTCCCAAGCTTTGCAAAGCATCTGATTGATGATTTAAGACAGGCGAAAGTCACAAACTTTGAAATGGAAGCGGCGACACTCTTTACATTGGCTAACATCTATGGTCTCAGGGCTGGCTGTGTATGTGCAGTCTTTGCGAATAGAGTCACCAATGAATTTGGAAAAGCTGGGGAGAAAGAGGCAGCATTAGTTGCAAGTGAAGCCGTAAAAATTTTGGCGGAGTGGGATGAAGAGAAGGAGAAAAAAGGAAAGAAATACTGGTTCCCAAGCTTGAGGAAGCTTTAGTTTCTCTTTTTGATTTTAATCTCTTAACATGTGGAGTTTTGACTTTGAGCAAAAACTTTGCATGAAATACCTGAACTTCAATCAGGTCTTCTCAGAAAAGTTTGTGGTGCGGTGGCCGGGATTTGAACCCGGGCCCGCGGCGTGGCAGGCTAAAGCTCAGTTATCTGTGGAGTACTAACAAAAAGCAGTTCTCAGAATGGCTCTCCTTCAAGATAAGCGAACACACAACGAAAGACTACCTGCGTGCTTTAGAAAGGCTCTTTGATAAATACAGCATAGATGACCTTGAGGATTTGGAAACTGCTCTGAGAAAGGAGGATTACAAGCGTAACCTATGCAAAGCACTTAGAAACGTAATTAATTATCTCAAAAGCAGGAGACTGATATCAAGAGATGAATATGAGGATCTAAAGGAGATTATTATACTTAAACCAACCGGAACAAGGAGGATATTCAT
>JALTMZ010000091.1:310-5707 GCA_027001105.1 Thermococcus sp. | reverse complement strand
GAAGATACAGGGTGTTTGGGGAGACCTTGGACATCGGGATTGGAAACGCCCTTGACACTTTTGCAAGAGAGCTTGGGCTGGGCTTTCCAGGTGGGCCTAAAATTGAAAAGCTCGCTCAAAAAGGAGAAAGATACATTGAACTCCCCTACGCCGTCAAGGGCATGGATTTAAGCTTCTCCGGTCTTTTAACAGAAGCTGTTAGAAAGTTTAAAAGCGGAAAATACAGAATCGAGGACATAGCATATTCCTTTCAAGAGACCGCATTCGCTGCACTGGTTGAGGTCACCGAAAGGGCTGTGGCACACACAGAAAAGGAGGAGGTTGTTCTGGTTGGCGGTGTTGCGGCAAACAACAGACTTAGGGAAATGCTGAAGATGATGACAGAGGATAGGGGAATCAAGTTTTTTGTCCCACCGTACGATCTCTGCAGAGATAATGGTGCAATGATAGCATATACTGGTTTGTTAATGTACAAAGCCGGCGTAAGATTTAAGATTGAAGATACCATTGTTAATCAAAAGTTTAGAACTGATGAGGTTGAGGTAGTATGGTAAGTGCAATTGTTCTCTTTTACAGGCTTTTTCTATTCTTAATGATCCTTTTCTTGACAATCTTTATCAGCATTCGAATCAGAAGGTATCCAAAGAACCTCAGAAAGCTAATGCTTCTGGCAGCAATTTTTTCAGGAATTGGAGCATTTGGCAGGCTTATTGATGTGCTGGTTCTGTTTATTTCAATACCCCTTGCATACGAAATTCACCTCATAACTCATGTCGTTTCAATAGGGGGAGTAATTTGGGTGTTCATTTCGTTAATGCTCAACTTGGAAAGGTACTACATCCCCCTCACTTCAATTTCACATGCAGAAGAAAAGAGAAAACCTGGGGCGTCATATATCGTGTTATCTTCGAATACTATTCAGGATGTTGTGGAATTCCTCCAAAATATTGATGGACCAGTGCTACTCCTTACACGATATCCCAATCTTTATGGGAATGAAAATATCAAAAAAATATGGATAACCACGGCAGACTCTAAGGGGGTCTCCCCCACTGCCCTTCACGTTCTGCAAGATATCGCCATTAGATTTGCTTCTGAAAACAATGGCGCTACAATTGTTGTTGACTGTTTGGAGTACCTTGTTCTCTACAATGGCTTTAAAAGCGTTTTTAAGTTCCTTGTGACCTTAAAAGATCATTTAATGACACGGGGTGCGACCCTTATAATATTTGCCGATCCAACAGCACTGGAAGAGTCACAGGTTGCACTTCTGAAAAGGGAGTTTAGCCCCCTGTAGAGGTTCTCAAAACTTTTTCTTAATTTTGAGAGTGTATTTTGGATAGATCTCTTCAGAAAAGCGTATAAATTTTGTCTTCCTTGGAGATTTTTTTATTGTTATTTCAATGTCTGGAGTGAGGTATGTGTAAAACTGACCGTCTATTGCCAGTATCACGTTTCTTGTCAAAGTTAAAATTCTTACATCAATCTTAGATGTTGCGGGAACAACCATCGGACGAGAGCTCAGAGCTATTGGGGCAAGGGGTGCTATAACAACCCCATCAATTCTTGGATCTAAGAAAGGACCACCTGCAGACATAGCATACCCCGTTGAGCCCGTGGGGGTTGAAATTATGAGACCATCAGAACGAACCTCATCAGCCAATCCCTCATCAACGTAATACTTCAAATGCACTATCTTACCCGGGACTCCCGTTAAAATAGCTACTTCATTTAGAGCATCGGGGACCGTATTTTCTCCATTTAGATACGTTCTCAACTTTATTCTCTCGTCAATGTGATAATCTCCCTCAATCAGCTTATTAATTGCAAAAAATGCCTCATTGGGCTCAACTTCCGTTAGGAATCCCAGCGTCCCCATGTTGATCCCAAGGATTGGGATGTCCTTCCTGGTGCGGTGTTCAATTCTCAATATCGTTCCGTCCCCCCCAATTGCAATTATAAAATCCACGTCCATGTCCTCAAGTTTTACAACATCTTCTACACTAAAGTGAGGAAAATGCTGATATGTCTCCTCATCAACGAAGACGTCAAATCCACTAACCTTAAGAAAATCATAAACTCTATACGCAAGCTTTAAGGCAGCTTCCTTATCTCTTCTCGCCACTACACCAAACTTCATCAACACTCACCACAAGTTGAGGAATACCATCAATGACAGGGTATTTTAAATTACAGCGCTTACAGAATAAATAGTTTTCCTTAAGCTCCAGCCCATCTTTGCAATAGGGGCAAGCTAACACATCAATATTTTTTCTTAATTCCTCCACTTTTAACACCCAGATAAATGCTCAAAGCTCCCCCCACTATACTTGGAAGCCAGAAGGAAACAAACCTATCTATGATCGTTGCTGTAACAGCTAAGCTCTTGTCTATGCTCAAGCTTAAATAGAGGGCTGAATTTACGGCTTCCGTTATGCCGATACCTCCTGGAAGGATGCTTACCATTCCCAGCGCTATCCCAGCCATCTGAACCATCAGAATCTTGTAAAGCTCAAGGGGATAATCTATGCTTCTAAATACAAAATATGTCCTGAGAAGCATAAATACCCACAGGGCAAATGAATAAAACAGCGTTTTCATTAGGACTAATTTATCCGTTGACAGTTCTTTTAACGTTTTCCTGAATTCAAATATTGATTTTTTAAGTTTCTCCTCAAGCTTTTCCTCAATTCCCTCAAACTTCTTGGGAAAAACCCTTTTCAAAAGCATTATAATTGCTTTCAGAAATCTCATTGCAAGCCTTTCATTAAATGATAGAAGTATAGAGATCACCAAAATTGATACCAATGCCACTGTTGATACAGAAAGAACCAAAAGCAAGATGTGTATCTTTAAGATTAAGGCATACTTAAAAGCGATAAACGTAAACACCATAACAGGGATGACATCAAGAATTCTATCTGCCATTATGGTTGCAAAAACCTGCCCATAGGTGCTTTTTGATCGAGATGTTTTGCTTATGACGACCATTCTTGCAGGTTCTCCCCCTGCCCTTGCTCCCGGGGTTATGTTGTTAAAAAACACTCCTATGAAAGTTGCCACCATTATGCTCCAGAATCCGATTTCAACTCCAGCCCTCTTTAGAAAAACTTGCCATCTAAGTGCCCAAGCAAGCGTTGCAAACAGTTGCATTGTTAGTGCCAAGAGAAGATAGTTAATTTTAGCACTCGCTATAATTTCTATTGTCTCATCTATCCCTGCCCACCAGATGAGAGCAAATATCAGCAGGACTCCGATGATTATCATTGGAATTCTTTTTTTCTTCATTCTCTCACCTTCCTCAGCTTTGCTATAAAGAAGCCCTGCGTCAGGTGTTTGTGGGGGTAAAATCGCTGCACTTCTTTAAGCCCTATTCCCGGAGAACCTATGAAAAGTGTTTGCCTTTCAAGCTTCAATCCCTTTTTAATCATGTATTTGACATTTCCCTCATTTTCTTCATAGCTGAGTGTGCATGTTGAGTACACCAAAATCCCGCCCTTTCTCAAGCTCTTTATTGCAGCATTTATAAAGTGCCTCTGATAGCGGGCTGTTGCGATGATGTCCTTCGGCGTTCTGCTCTCCCAGAGCTTAGGTCGAACTCCCAGGGCTGTGCACGGAGCATCAAGCAGAATCTTGTCAGCTTTTATACCAAGCTCCGGCAGATTTCTTGAGTCCATATGAACCAACTTAACATTTTTAACCCCCAACCGCTTTAAGGTTTCCTCCATTTTCTTGAGTCTGTTTTTGGACTTATCAATCGCTATTATCTCCCCCCTGTTCTGCATGAGCTGAGCCAAATGGGTAGTTTTGCCTCCCGGAGCAGCTGCCATATCAATGATCAAATCCTCCTCATTAGGTTCAAGAATTCTCGCAGTTACCATAGAAGGCAGGCTCTGAGGGTAAAAGTAACCTTTCTCAAAGCTTTTAAGCTCACTCAAACTTGGAAGCTTGAACTTCGGCAGAGTGACTTCAACGGCAATCCCTCTTGTGGCTTTTATCATTTCCTTTGCACTCATCTTTGCTGTCCCAATTCCAACCAAAAGGCCCTTCGGGTCTCTTATTTGAACTTCATCACCTTCTTTAATACTCTTATCTGCCTTGAGAACACCGGGAGCATAGAGCATGGCACCTTGATACACACTTTCAGCCGCATATTTGTTCGCAACAACGGCTGGAAGCTTGGGATTGTAATCATCAGGAAAATTTGGACCCTCTCTGTCAAAATAAATGCCCTCTTCAAGGTATGGGCTTCTCTTAGGCTTAAGACCTTCCCTTTTAAGCTCATCAATCAATTTGTCTCTGCTAATCTTAAGGGTATTAACCCTTATGTAGTATTTTTCGACAGGTTCTCTCAGCTTCTGCATTATTATCTCAGCCTCTTCCCCAAAGAGCTTTCTGTAGTACTCCTGAAGTTCCTCTGGAAATGCTTCAAGATACATGATATCACCTTAAAGGTCAAAGAGGCTGTATTTTTTGATAAGTTCGATAAAATCAAAGAGATGCCTTTCCAGTTCTTCAACGGTCAGCTCACCAACTTCAAAGTTTATAAGCTCTTCCTCACTCTCCTTTATTTCCTTAAACACTTCATTTAGTTCTTTCGGATGTTGGTAGTTGTAAAAATCCTCAAGAAAATTCTCGCTTCCATAGATGTAGGATTTTCTGAATTTTTCAATAAATTCCTTCACAAACTCCTCGCTTATTTTCTCCTTAAGAATGCCAAACACAAAATAGAATCCCTGCAGAGTGGCTCCAATCTCTCCACCGGGCTTAATCTCAAATGCTGGATGAGGATAAAGCATCTCTCTCCATTCTCCGTCAAGATATATATAAGCGTTGAAAACCTCCTCAACCGGCTCAACTTTAAACCCGAGAGGCTTAAGCTTCTCTCTGAGCTCTTCATTAAGCCTGAAAGTCTCACCCCAGATGAAGTTGAGTAAGTTGTGAACATCAAGTAGATTCATAACTTCACCTCCAGAGAAAGAAAAGAGGTAGAAAATTTAAAGTTTAGGTTTTAAGCTCAAGCATTGAATTTATCTGCTCAATTATATTGGTTTTAATTTTCTTCTCAATATCGGCAACCTTGATCCTAAACTCCTTATTAAGGACGTTGGCTTTCAGGTAAATAACCACTGAAACATCACTTTCTTCGCCACGCTTTATGTGTTCTGCCCATACCTTTGGCAGAACGGACGTATCAAGGAGCGTTTTAACCTTAACAACTCCATATCCATTTGCTGGAAGCACTGTATTCTCAACTAAGGTGCCCGTAGCAACAGGATAATTATCTATGTTGACATTGAATTCCACCCCAGATACTGGAATCGGAAAGCTGTTGGGGTTGTATAGCTTAACATCACTGTATATTGTGATGTACTTATCACCAACTGGTCCCCATCT
>JALTMZ010000091.1:0-300 GCA_027001105.1 Thermococcus sp. | reverse complement strand
CAGGCGTTTTAATTAAATCTCCCGTGCTTTCGGTCTTTATATTAAACTGGGACAGTATATCTGTCTTAACTTGCTGAGTAAATTCCTTTTTAAATACTGATATTCCAAAAATAGAAACTCCCAGAGTTATTTTTACGTAGCTTTTCTCTCCGTCCCTAATGTGGTTCTTCAGAGCTTCAACAGCCTTGTAATTGTCCAAAATTAAAACACCGTCAACCTTATCCTGCATAAAGCCGAGCTTCATATTTTCAACCTTTCCAATCTTTACCCCTGCCCACTCAATTGTAACATTATTAACCC
>JALTMZ010000090.1 GCA_027001105.1 Thermococcus sp. | reverse complement strand
ACTTCAAGAACTTGTCTGCGAGAATCCATATTACCTAATTCCAGCTCTATGTAAGGGTCGTCTTGAAGCCCGTCTGTTACCGGAGCAGGAAGTGGAGGATATTCTTGACTTATTTGACCCAATACTTGAGGAATACACGCTGAGATATGAATACACAGAGATATGGGATGGCTATGAGCTTGATGAGAGCGAGGAGATCGTGCAGATAGCTAAGAGAGCAATGGATTTAACTGGCTTAGATGAATTTGGAGGAATGAGGAGCTGGACAGATGCAATAAACTTCATGTACAACGGAACGAAGACCATAGTCTTTGGACCCGGCAACTTGGACATCTCACACACGAAGAATGAACATATAGATGTGAGAGACGTCGTTAAAGCGAGCGAGTTCTTAACTGCCGTAAATGATATTTTTGGAAAGAGCTGAGGTTTTTGTTTTTCTCTTTTTCTATCTTTTCAATAAGAGTTCTCTGTCAGAGATTTTTGCAATTGTCCTGAGGGAAAATAGTTAAGATTTCGAAACCCTTAAATAGTTTACTTGCAAGTAATTTACTGGTGAGTATAAAATATGTTCATCGATAGGGAAACCGAGATTAAGTTGCTTGAGGAGAGATTGAAAAGAGGAAGAGCAGAATTTGTAGTTGTATATGGAAGAAGAAGGATTGGAAAGACAGCTCTGTTGCTTGAGTTCATAAAGAAACATGGAGGGCTTTATCTTCTCGCAAGGGAAACGAGTGAAGCTGAGAATCTAAAACGCTTCTCGGAAAAGTTGGCTGATTATTTTAACGATGAATTTCTGAGGAAAAATCCACTTCAGAGCTGGGACGCGTTTTTCGAGTATCTTCATCAAAAATCCCTCAAAGATAGGCTCATCGTCGTTATCGATGAGTTTCCCTACCTTGTGAAGGGGAACAGGGTTCTGCCTTCGATACTTCAGGAGTACTGGGATTTAAAGCTCTCGCAGGGGAAGATATTTCTCATAATCTGTGGCTCCAGTGTTTCCATGATGGAAAAGCTTCTCGGCTATAAAAGCCCCCTTTACGGCAGAAGAACTGCACAGATGAAGCTTAAACCCCTAAATTTTTTCAGTGCGAAGGGATTCTTTCCGCGATATTCCCTTGAAGAGTTTGTAAAGGTCTACGGGATACTGGGAGGAACCCCAGCCTATCTTCTTGAGTTCAATGATGAAAAAAGCGTTGAAGAGAACCTGCTGGATTACTTCAGAGCAGATTCATTCCTCTATGGAGATGCACTTTTCATCCTAAGAGAGGAGCTCGAAGAGCCGAGGAACTACTTCGCCATAATGGAAGCGATAGCAAGAGGAAAAACTACGCTCAATGAAATCGTAAACGAAACGGGTTTAGAGAGAGCTACTGTGGGGAAATACTTAAGTGTTCTCATTGACCTCGACTTGGTGCGGAGAGAAGTGCCAATAACGGCAAGCTGGAAGAGCAGGAAGGGGAGATACTACATAACTGACCCGTATTTTGCATTTTGGTTCCGCTATGTTTATCCCAACTCAGATTTAATAGAGACTGGACAGGGAAAAGAGCTCGTTGAGCTCGTGATGGAGGACTTCAACAACCACCTCGGCTGGGTTTTTGAGGAAATTACAAAGCAGTTTCTTATTGAGCTGAATAAACGGAAAGAGTTGCCTTTCAGGTTTACGAAGATTGGAAGGTGGTGGCACCGCGGAGAGGAGATTGACCTCGTTGGGTTAAACGAGCAAGAGAAGAAAGCGCTCTTTGTGGAGGTTAAATGGAAGGAGCTGAGCGAAAGGGAAGCCAAGGAAGTTTGGAAGGATTTGGGGAGGAAAAGCGAACTTGTGGGATTGGAGGGATGGGAGAAGTTTTACGGCATTGTGGTGAAGAATGTGAAAGCTAAAGAAAAGTTAAGAGCCGAAGGCTGGCTTGTTTGGGATTTAAAGGACTTTGGAAGACTCATTGGGAAAGAAAGGCCATGATGGTTGAGAAATTGGTGATCCGTGAGCTACTCCTCTTTTGCTTTCCTTTCCTCCTTGCCCACCCAAAATCTCCTCGTCCTTATGAACTCCCTTTCACGCTCCATCAGAGCAACCAGCAGAGCTTCACCTTTATATTGGCTTAAAAGCCTTGCAGCTGTATCTGGCCCCGTTCCGTAGCTCGCTAAAGCCAAAACCCCATCGAAGCCGTAACTCTGAATCAAATCCGCTGCCTTTATTAGCTTTCTGTGGGCTCTCTCCTCACTTTTTTCCAGCTTTTTACTGTGTTTGAGCTTTTTGAAAGCTTTGAGGAATTCCTCTGCATCAATTGGATGAGCAACGGCAATCATTCTTGAAGAACACTTGGGGCACTCCAGATACTTTAAGCGCTCCCTTAAGCGGGAAACCCTCGTTCTTGAGCTCCAGCCACAGTTTATACAGACCAGCATAACTTCAGTATCCAACAGCCTCTCTTTAAACAGCTCAAGGATTTCATCTTTTTCAAGCTCTCCGCTGATTAGGAACTCTCCGCCGATGTTTATGTTCAACTGAGCCAATGGTGACGGTTCAGAATTCAAGGTGGTTTTAATTCTAATCATGCCGCTTTTTATTTTGTCCAAAATTTTAGTTGCATTCTCGATATCGAGCTTGTCATGGAAAAGCTCATTTAGAGTTTCCTCTTCAATTATCGTGCCTTCAAAAAGCCTCTCAACTCTTCTGATTTTAGCCTCTCTCCTCAAAGCGCCAATTCTCTTTGCCACGTTCAGCATTCTCCATCTGTAAACCGTGCTCTCCCTTAAGCTTTTTGAAATTACAAAGGGCAAAGCTCTGCCGTCTTGGAGGAGATAGCTTTTCACCTCGCTCGGATTGAGCTGGAATGAAGTTTTAAACACAATTGCATGGGCTTGCGCTCTCATTGTGAAAACTTTTCCATATCTCATTGAGAGAAAGCCCCATACAAATCTTCCAATGGCTTCATTAACCTGATTCCCAAAGTCTGCATGGATTACAAGAGCCTTTGGTAGGGATTCAATACCAACATCTCTATCTGTGCTTAAAGGCTCTTGCCTTTCGAGGATTTCCTTGGCTTTTCTCAGCTCTTCCTCACTAAATTCAACATCTTTAATAATCCTTTTCGCTCTCTCAAGGTCAAACAGCAGTTCCCTTTTCAGTCTTCCAACGTCCAAAGCAACTTCCAAAGGAACAGGAATCATCTCACCTTCCCAACTTGGAATTGCGCTCTCAAGGCTTTTGCTCTCTCTCACTTTGAGCAGCTTTGCTTCTTCATCAATACCAAGAAGAATCCAACTTTTGCCATTCATTATGAACTCCATTCCCTCTTCTAAGTCCATGACAAAGCTCTCGTCCAAACGACCTATTATATGCCCGCTTGAAACGTCAAAAACTCTGTAAGATATCTCATCGGGAATCGTTGAAAGATTTTCGTAGTAATAAGAATAAGCCCCTCTCCTCAAGAAGAGAACGCCTTTATCTTCATCATAGCCTATCAGATGAGCCTCTTGCAGGATGTTTAAAACTCCCTCATAATCTTCCCATTTTAAGTTTCTATATGGGTAAGCTCTCTTGGCAATCTCAAATGGCTTGTCCTTTGGCAGATGCTTGTATTCAATCAGCAAGCCGACAATGAAGTGAGCTAAGACATCGAGAGCATTTTCATACGGCTTAACTCTCTCAAGCTTTCCTTCAATAGCTCTTTGGGCTATTATTAGGCTTTCAAGATAGTCCTCAACATTAGCTGTGATTATGTAGCCCCTGCTAACTTCTCCCAGTCTATGCCTTGCTCTCCCTATGCGCTGAATTAGTCTGTTTACTTGTCTCGGACTCATGTATTGAACGACAACATCAACATCTCCAATGTCTATACCGAGCTCCATAGAAGAAGTGCATATCAAAGCCTTGATTTTTCCCTCTTTTAGGGACCTCTCGGCTTGTATCCTCGCTTCTTTTGACAAACTCCCATGATGAACTTCAACTGGTTTGCCCCAAGCTTTTAGGCGATGAGCCAAGATTTCAGCAAACTGCCTTGTATTTGTGAAAATCAAAGCCCGTTTATGCTTCTCCACAATATCCCAGAGAACTCTCAAACGAGTCGCCACATCTACAGGAAGCTTTAACTTTTCAGCAAGCTTTAAATCTCTTTCATCAGGAGAAGGGAAGAGGACTTTTATCGAATACTCCTTTCTGAGCGAAGGCTTTACAATTGCATCGGCTTTCAGCCACTCCCTAATTTCTTCCTCATTTCCAACCGTTGCACTTAATCCGATTCTTTGGAATTCTGCAATCTCAGCCAAGCGCTCAAGACTCAAAATCAACTGTACTCCTCTCTTATTGTCAACAAGCTCTGCTATCTCGTCAACTATGACGAATTTAACATTCTTCAAATAAGCTCGGAGCGATTTCATTGCCAAGATTACTCCAAGAGTTTCGGGAGTGATGATCAAAAGGTGTGGAGGGTTTTTTGTCTGCTTTGCTTTTTTATATGCGGAAGTGTCTCCATGCCTCACTTCAACTCTAATTCCAGTTTTAGTTCCCCACCATTCCAAACGCTCGAGCAGATCCCTGTTCAGAGCTTTGATGGGGGCAATGTAGAGGGCGGAGATTGGTTTTAAATCATTCTTCAAAATTGTATCTAAAACAGGCAGAACAGCAGCTTCAGTTTTTCCGCTCCCCGTGGGAGCAATAATTAAAACACTCTTTCCCGAGCTAATCTCACTAAAAGCTCTAAGTTGGAGTTCATTAAGCCTGCCAAACTTTTCTTCAATGGCTTTTCTGAGGAGGATGTGCATGTTAGTGGATAATTAGTAACCTTTATTAATTTTGATATCAATTTGCAACTGATGATTGGGGAAGTTGCCGAGGAATTAAAGCTGTATCCATGGGTCATTGCTGTTTATCTCTTTGGTTCTCAGGCTACTGGAAAAGCTAAACCATATTCCGATTATGATATTTGCGTGATAACTGAACCCAGAATAACTAAGATCCAAAGGCGTGAGATTTTGAGTCTTTCCTCACGAAAGATTGATATTTCAATTTTCTGGGATTTGCCGATATATATCCGCTTCAGAGTTCTTAGTGAAGGAAAGCCGTTGTTCGTTAGAGATGAAAAAAAGCTCCATAGAATAAAAGCAAGAGCATTCAAGGAGTACTGGGATTTTAAACCCCTTTTAGAAAGGCATCTGAAGAGGGTACTGGGCAATGTTTGACATCGAGAGAATTGGAAAGATCATCAGCGATATAGAGAGGTTTCTTAGTGATTTAGATAGCATGGAGATTAAGAACGTTGATGATTTAAGGGATAGAAAGACGTTCTATGCTTCTTCAATGCTTATCTTTGCTATTTTAAATAGGGTAATAGACTTGGGGGAGGAATTAATCCTCGCATATGGATTAGGAATTCCAAAGACATATAGAGCGATTTTTAAAGAGCTCGGAAAAGCTGGGATCATTGACAAAAATCTTCAAACTGTGCTGGAGAGTCTTGTGTTCTACCGTAATGCTATCGCTCATGAGTACTATGATATTGATGAAGAGGAAATCTTTGAGGTAATAAATTCCCTTGACGCCGTGAGAAGATTTGTAAAAAGGGTAAAAGAAATCCTTCAACCGTAAAAAGCCTTTTCATACAGCTCTTTTATTTCCTCAACGCTTGGATCAACTGGGTTGAAGCTTATCAGCGGATCGTGGTAGGCTTTTTCGCCCATTTCGTCAAGCTTTGAAAGGAATTCTTCTTCACTTACAAGTTCACTCAGCTTTGGAACTCCAAGC
>JALTMZ010000089.1:409-5762 GCA_027001105.1 Thermococcus sp. | reverse complement strand
CTATTGGATTTGGAGCTTTGTTCCTACTCCCATTTTCAGATTTTAAAGTTCCTCTAGATACTTTTCCTTACCTCTTTGCACTCGCTTTATTCCCAACATTTTTGGCATACATTCTATATAATACTGCCCTCAAAGAAGTTGAAGTAAGCAGAGCATCAATTATAGCGACGATAGAACCAGTCGTAGCTCTAATTTTGGCGTATCTGGTATTTAATGAGGTCTTGACATTAAAACAGCTACTAGGGGCAGTTTTAATAATTGGGAGCTCAATGCTTATTCATTTAGATGATATGATGGGGAAAAAGAATTAAACGTAGAAATACCTTTCGAGCTCCCATTCTGTTACTTCTTTGGTCTCCAATGGGATATTTCTTTTCTTGAGGTACTCGATATATTCTTCCCATTCTCTTTCTTTATATTCTTTGAAGTTTCTGTAAGCCTTCCCAAGGGCTTTTCTAACAATTTTGTCCTTTTCGAGCTCATCTAAGGCTTCCCTTAAGCTTGATGGCAGGGTCTCAATACCTGTTTCAATTCTCTTTTCTCTGTCCATTTCATAGACGTTTTCTTCGACATATGCAAAAGGTTCAATCTTGTGCTTTATTCCATCCAATCCTGCCTTGATTATTGCGGCAAATGCTAAATAGGGATTTGCACTTGGATCTGGACAGCGGTATTCAATCCTTGCCCCCTTTCCTTTGTATGCTGGAACTCTTATCAGTGCGCTCCTGTTTCTGTAACCCCAGCTTACATAAACAGGAGCTTCATATCCGGGGACTAAACGTTTGTAACTATTTACAGTTGGGTTCGTCAAAGCTGCCAGTGCCTTGGCATGCTTTAATATTCCGCCAATGAAGTATAATGCTGTTTCACTGAGCCCATCTTCCCCGACGAATAAATTCTCTTCATCTTTCCACAGGCTTATATGAAGGTGCATTCCATTGCCGGGCATGCCATAAATTGGCTTTGGCATGAATGTTGCATATAGTCCATGACTCTCTGCAACTGCCTTGACAACATATTTGAAGCTTATGATGTTGTCTGCTGTTCCGAGGGCATCTGAGAACCTAAAATCTATTTCGTGCTGTCCAGCCCCCACCTCATGGTGTAACACTTCAGGAGTTAGACCAAAGTAGGGCATGTAGAGTGCAATTTCTCTCTTTACGTCCTTAGCCTTGTCAAGGTTTATGATATCAAAATATCCCCCAACATCTGGTAATTGAAGTTCCCATGTCCCATTTTTTCTGAAGAGGTAAAATTCTGGTTCTGGCCCGATATAAACTTTTAGCCCTTCTTTCGCAAGTTCATCACTCACACTCTTTAAAATTCCTCTTGGATCTGCATGATAAGGTTTGTCATCTTTATATATGAACCCATAGACTCTTGCTATCCCCTCCCATGGAATCTCTGCATATGTTGAAGGGTCAGCCTTAAATATCAAGTCGCTGTCCTCTATTCCCTGAAATCCAGGGATGGACGATCCATCAAAAGAAATTCCATCACTTATGGCCTCCTCGTATCTTTCTATGGGTATCTCCATTCCTTTTGGAACACCGTTTATGTCAACAAAAATCAGCTGAAGGAATTTTATTTTTCTTCTCTCCATCATTGCCATGCTTTTTATTTCGTTCATTTTTATCACCCATCATTGTTTGAATGTTCATCATAAACGCTTCTTCTTTGAACAATTTATATAATATAAGGTTTTTGTCTGAACAATTGTCATTTTGACAAATGTCCACCCAGACTCTATTTTTATGACAAAAATATGTCAAATTTTATGAAATTACTTGATTATTTCTACAAATTTATGCTGATAGAATTCTGAGAAACAGTGGTTTCATTTTGATGACCTACCCCGTAACCAGCTGACTACAAAAAGGATATATAATGGTCGTTCAGATAATTGGGAGGGGATGAAAATGAAGGTTCTTGTTACTGGAGGTGCAGGTTTCATTGGTTCCCACTTAGTTGACAGATTGATGGAACAAGGGTACGAAGTTAGAGTTATTGACAATCTAAGTGCTGGTAGCTTGAATAACATTAAACAGTGGCTTGATCATGAACGGTTTGAATTTCTCAAAGGTGACTTGAGGAGTAAAGAAGTTGCGAAAAGAGCCGTAAAAGATGTTGAGGTTGTATTTCACCTGGCAGCTAATCCGGAGGTTAGAATTGGAGCACAGAGCCCAGGACTTTTATATGAAACAAATGTCTTAATAACATATAACCTTCTTGATGCCATGAGAGAGGAGGAGGTCAAGTACCTTGTGTTCACATCCTCATCCACTGTCTATGGGGATGCTAAAGTTATTCCAACTCCGGAGGATTATGCTCCTCTTGAACCGATAAGTGTCTATGGTGGGGCAAAGCTTGCAGCTGAGGCTTTAATTAGTGGTTATGCCCATACTTTCGATATAAAAAGTTTGGTTTTCAGGTTAGCAAATATAATAGGGGAGCGCTCAAATCATGGGGTAATCTATGACTTCATAAACAAGCTTAGAGCAGATCCAAATCATTTGGAAATTCTTGGGGATGGAACTCAAAAGAAGAGCTATCTTCATGTGAGCGATACTGTTGAAGGGATGTTGTTCCTTTTTGAGAAGTTTAAAGAGGAGAATAAAACCTATGATGTCTACAACCTTGGAAGCGAGGATTGGATTACAGTTAAGGAAATTGCGGAAATTGTCAGCGAAGAGATGGGACTTAATCCGGAGTTCCATTTTACTGGTGGAGTTGATGGTGGAAGAGGATGGAAAGGAGACGTGAAGTTCATGCGTTTAAGCATTGAAAAAGCTAAATGCAAGGGGTGGAAGCCAAAAATGAATAGTTATGAGGCTGTAAAAAGAACCGTTCGAGAACTCTTAAAGACATTGGAGTGAAAACCTTTTTATCGTCTTTATCTTAGTTTAATTCATGCCCCAACCAGATGAAATAATAAACAAAGAAATTGCAAGAATTAACTTACACCTTCCCAGAGCGAGAAAAAGCTTAGCAAAGCTTTTGAATGAAGATGTTCCAAAAGTTCAGCTTAGAGATGGGAGTTTTCATTATTTCAAAAAGGAAGAACTTGAATATTTGCAATCTCTCTTAGATGTAGAGGAACTTGAAAAGCTTTACCTCCCAATCGTGCTTGAAATAACGACTGCCTGGCATGGGTATTTTAGGGTTAGGGGTAGGGTTGAAGTTAAGGTGATTGAAAAAGTACTTGGGACGTATGACATATTGGAGGAGAAAGTAGAAGTTACTCTTCCTCGGTATTTGCTACCAAAAATAAGAAGAACTTTGCCCACAACTACAACTTATGCATTTATAATGGAGTGATAACAATGGACGAAAACAAAGTTTTGCTTAATTATTATCTGTTCACAGTTCCTCACATAACAGTATTGGCTGGGGCAGTCCTCGGGTTGCTTCTGCTCTTGAAGGTTGATATAAAGAAAGCTCTTGGAATTTTTGCAGTCTTTTATGGTAGCATGCTTACGATACTTGCCTTTATGGTTAGAAGTCACTTTTCAAGGCTTGTCCTTTACAAGTTAAGCTTGATCATATTTTTTGGATTTACACTCCTCGGGATAGTTCTTCTCTTAACATGAAATTTATATTGTTCAAATGCAAAAATATTTGGGGGATGTTGATGAAAAGAGTAACAATTATCATTGTTATAACACTGTTTTTATTGCCCCTTGCATCTGCACAATTTATAATCTTTTCATCTCAGGGTGAAATTTTAGTGCTTTCTGGGGATTATACAGAAGGCACTTTTATTTTAAAGAATGACCAAAACGTTGATTTTAAGGTCGTAAGCTTTCGAAAGTATGTTGTTTTAGATGAAAAGCTTAATGAAGTTGGAGGATTTAAGTTAGAACTTCAAAAAACCATTTATAATGAGTGGACATCAGGAGAGAGCAGGGAAATAAGCTACAAACTTTTTGTGAATGAAAGCGTCAAACCAGGTAATTATCAGATTGTTTTGACATTCTGGGGCTTTCTAGAATCTGGGGATATATACATTATAACAGCAAAAATTCCAGTAAAAGTCATTGACAAACCTCTCATTTTTAAGGAGGCCATAACTTATGTAAAAGAAAGACCTTTTAGTTCTAATTATGTACTTAATGGAGAAACAGTGGTTGTGTTTTCTCATATTAAGAATTTAAAGAACAGCATAATCCCACTGAAGGCTTCTGCGTATCTTGAGAGAAACGGAAAGAAATATCTGCTCATGACAAAGGTTGTTAATCTGACAAAAGGAGACAATATAGTCCGGTTTGAAATTCCAATTCCTTATGATCTACCATCCGGCAATTACAAACTTGTATATCTGTTGGAATATTCTGGTGGGACATATAGTTTTTCGAAGGAATATTACATTCAATTTGGTGTTGAATTGTCTGCATTGTCTCTAAAAAGTACTCATGTTCTGGAAGATTCCAAAAATGAGGTTTATATCACACTAACATCTGAAAGAGATATTAAAGTCAATGTCACGCTTTTGACATATGATAAAAATGGCGAACTGCTTCACAAATATGCTGAGACTGTTCAGCTTCAAAAAGGTACAAACATAGTTCGTTTTTCACTCTCTCCAGCACCTCCTGGTGAAGTTAAAATTCTTGTGAAAGTAACCTATGATGGCATCTCTCTTGGAGAGAGATCGGCAACATATCATGTTATAGCATATCCAAAAATAGACAGCGTAACGTATCGCATCCTCTACAATAGAAAGGTCGAGTTTACAGTTGCAATCATGAACGAAAATTCAAAGAAAATTAAGGGGGTGTTGCATTATAGGATAACCGCAGCAAATGAAACCCTATACAAGGGGTTAAAGGATATTACATTGTTTCCGGGAGAGAACAAAATACGCCTTGAGTTCACCCTTCCAGAGGGGGAGGCAAAGTACCAGTTTGTGCTCTCTGCATTCGGGAAGAATACCATTAAGGAGGGAACTGTTTACATTGAGAAGCAGACTCCAACACAGACGCTGTCTTCAACATCCTCCAGAAGCACAATTAGGACAAAAGAAACAACTTCTCAATTGATAGGGGGAGAACATAAGGAGAAGAAAACATGGACAATGTATTTCGTGGGAATATTAATTGTGGCTATATTAACGGCGGTTTTTATAAGACTTGTGAAATCTGACAAGAAAAAGAAAAGAAAAAGCCCCATGCCTAAGAGAAAATCTCCTCTTGGTAAGTATAAGAAACCAAAAATTCCGAAATTTAGAGAAAAAACGGAACTCCCAAAAAACAAGTGACCAAATGTTTATAATGTCTTTTTAGTTAGAATATCTTGGGCGAGAGGGCTGGGAGCTGCCCGAGAGGAGGAAGTTCCGCCCACCGCACCGGGGCCG
>JALTMZ010000089.1:0-399 GCA_027001105.1 Thermococcus sp. | reverse complement strand
ATCCCTCTTGTCTAACTTCCATTGGCGAGGGGGTCCGGGGCTCTCGGGGCGCTTCCGAGGAAGTTCCGCCCACCTCACCGGGGCCGCGGTGCCGCAAGGCACCTCCCGAGAGGGAGGGCAACGGCGCAGAAACGACACGTCCTCCGAGGGATGGGAATGAAAGCGGTGAAGGGGGCTGGTGACAGCTCCCGAGCTAATCCGCAGACGACCTCGGAGGGATCGGTGAAACGGCCGTCCCGCGGGGTGCAAGGCCGAAAGAGGGGCGATGAGTTCCCGGTGTGAGCCCCGTGGTTGGCCGCTTAGTCGAATGCTCCCTTAATACAGAAGGCGGGCTATAGCCCTCTCGCCTATCTCCGCTTTAACGTATCTAAAAGAGATGCTAATAGTATCAGAACTCCT
>JALTMZ010000088.1 GCA_027001105.1 Thermococcus sp. | reverse complement strand
CTTCAGCTTTCTCTTTAAATCAATGCGCAGAATGTTTATTGCCCTCTCAATTTTCCTCAGCACCCCTTGCTTTTCTAAGAGTTTAAGCATCAAATCTTCAACAGTTGGCTTTTTCCATTCCACGCATGGATGCCTAAAGTGGTAGCCGATTAAAAGCGGGATTATAGCAACATCTCCAACTCTAAAATTCCCTCCCTCCCTTGTGAATTTGAACGATGAAAGCTTGCCAGTTATTGATTCTATTACCCCTTCAGCACTCTCATCAATATCAATGGCTAACCCTATCTTGTCAACTTTAAACTCAAAAACATCCATAGCTTTCAAAAAGTTTCCTAAGTTCCTTATGACTCCAGTGTTGCCTTCACTTGGGATTATTGCCAGAAATACATCGTCTTTTGTCAAAAGCTCAAAGTTGTCTCTCTTAAAAACTTTTTCAATTAGCTTTAAATTTTCAGGCACTGTTCTGCTTTCTTTAAGTCCGAACAGCTTTTTGTAAACCCCTTTGAAAAACTTCGAATCAGTTTTACCCTCACAGAAGATAACACTGACTTTGGAAAATTCACCAAATGGTGCACCTCTCAGGTCAAAATCGAGGTATTTTCTGAGCTCATAAGCTTCCTTCAAAGTTAAGCTTTTCATTGTGTCAGAATATAGAAGCTCTCCGCTTTCCGTTCTTTTAAACCGCTCCAAGATAAGGTCAATTAGCTCTAAGCTTGCTGTAACCACGGTTTCTTCTCCTTCAAGTGAACCTACAAACTTCTTCAGCTCTTCGCTGTTCTTTTCATGCTCTGGGAAAAGTACCGCATCCTTAAAATTCTCATAACGCTTTCCCGTCACAATTCTCATTCACTTCACCATATCAACGGCTATTGCACCAATCACGGCAAAGGTGCTTATTATGATGGTCGCACTTATGTACTGATTCAGGGAGAACTCAGCAAGTCTGTTTATACCATACAGGTAGATCAAGCCCGCAGATATCAGATATGAGATCAAAACTACCGTTAAAAGGCGTTTTGGTATGTGGAACAGCTCTTCTCTCTCAATGTTTGAAACTTTTGCTTTTGTTATGAAAAGATAAGCAATTGAGAGGGTCAAAATCAGAATTCCAACTGCTCGTTCCATAGTTAAAGACTTTGCTATGTCCCAGATTTCTTGTGTAAAGAGAAAGGGGAGAGAAAACGTCAGAGCACCGATGATTTCCTGAGCTATGTCATCCCACCCCAGCTTATCTGGTTTCTTCTCAAACTTCCTCTCTAACCCTTCAATCTGTTCTGAGAGCCTTTTAAACCGCTCATTGATCTGTTTCAGTTCCTCACTCATTTTGCTCAGCCACTCTGGGGTCAATCATCAGTTCAGCATTGGATTCATTCATCATCGCACATTGTAAAAAATACTGGGACAAGGTTATAAACTTTGAGGACTACAAAATTTAGGTGAGTAAGTATGAGAAAAGTTTTGAGCGTAATACTATCTGTTTTGTTTTTAGCATCTGTTGCAGGAGCAGTACAGGGATTTAATTTTAAAGTGAACTCGGCAAATAGCGTTATTGTTCTACCGACAACAAAGATAGTTAATGGGCAACCCCTCCATATAGGCGAGGATGCCATCACTGGATCAAAATTGGGAGCCTTACTTGTGCTCAAAGGCATAAGAGAGGTAACATACTCCACATACGTTGATGTGCCTATTGAGTACCACAGCGTCTTAATCCCAGACAGCGACCAGTACTACAAGCTGAACAGTGTGGATATGCCAGATGTGGGGATTACCGTTGGAGATTCCCCTGTTGGAAACGCAATTGTTGTTGCGGTTAACTTTTCGAGGGTCTTATACAACGATACTATCAAAAAGGCACAGTTCAACGACAGGAGCATTGAGATAATTTTCAATGAAAATACAACTCCCCTAAATCTTGGGGGAGAAACCACCAAAATAGTTTCTACGGTCGTGGACGGAAAGGATACCATGTACATCTACTCATATGAGGAAAACTCCGGTTCAAAGGCTCTGGGTGAAACGCTGACAATAAATGGATGGAAAATTAAGTTCAGAGATATTGACACTGAGCAGGAAAAGACCCTTGTTGACATATCATTCCCGAGCGGATTCGTGAGGACAGACACGCTCTATAAGAATAAGTACTACATCCTCTACGTTGATGCCAACGGAGATGAAGACTTTGAACCCTTTGATTCATATCCTTCAGCAAGGATTCAGGAGCTTCTACAGGCTGGAATTAAGAAGATGCTGATAATCTCCCCAACAGACTTCTTTGTTGGTATAGGAGGTACAAGACAGGTCACATACAAATATGAATATTACGAGAAGGTTAGAATGTATCAGGATGGCGAAGTCTACGAGGGACAGTGGATTTGGGACATAGACCCAACCAACAATTTGTTTGTGCTGTATCTCCATGTCGATCCAGACAACAATTTCCCCAAAGTTGTACTCGATGACGGTCAAATGCTGAAACTTCCAATTGATGGGCTTAACCTTCAGCCGGTGTTTACAAAAGATGAAAACGGTGAGATAACTGGAATCGCAGGCTACAGATTTGTCAGAATTGATACAGTAAAAAAGAAGGTAACCGTAAAAACCGTTAAAGCTGATGTTATCGACGATGTAAACAAGCTGATAATAGAGGACACTCAACTAACAAAGCTGCCCAGTGATAAAAATGTGATAATCGTTGGAGGATGGGTCAGCAATAAAGCATGGAAGTTACTGGAGCAGGTTTATGGCTCAAGCACAATCCAGAGTATAAAGGATGAAATAATGAACAAGGGATACGTTGTCAAAGTCATGGACAATCCGAAAAATCCAGAGTATAAAGTCATAATACTCGCGGGCAAGGACTACACACTGACAAGGAAAGCTGTTGAAGAGTTTATGAACGAGATTTGATGTTCAACTCTTTCCTTTTTGTCTCTTTTAACATCTTGTGGCTTATCACAACAATCCAAGAAAGTATAAAAACGGCACCTATCATTTCTGGCACAGCTAACCCAGATTTTCCAAGTGTTAATGTCATTAAGATAAATGTGCCAACACTACCTATCATGCTGAATAAGGAGAGCTTTTGTTTCCCACGTTTTCTAAAGATAACACCAGCATAAAAGATTCCAGTAAGGGACAACAAATAAAACAGAATCGCAGGGATTGAATGAATTTTGCCGTACTCCTCTGGAAAAATCCCTACGGCTATTAAAAATGCCATTGCAACCGTAAGAATGTGCATAATATTTGAGCCAAAATACCTAACAGCTGCCAGAGAAAAGACAATGCCAAGGAGACCCATGATGATTAAGCCCGAATTGAAAACATACCGGGTTTGGACTTTAAGAGAACCCAAGTCGCTCAGGGCATTTTTATGGAAAGAAAACCATGGATTAAGAGCTATAGCTACACTCAACATTATTGCAAAGATTATGGGCAAGAGGAACCCAGACACCGCCCCTATCTCCAAGAGATTCTCAGACTTTGTCCTCATTCCAGACACCCGATGAATTCAGGGAGCTAAACTTAAAATTACAAAAAGATTTGAGCGTATCACAGAGATTGGTGCATTATGGCATCAAACAACATCTCCGAACGATAATTAATAAGCTTTGTGTTCCCCATGTTATCATTTCGATAAATTTATAAGCGTTAAGACATTAAGTTAAACCATGCTCCAGAAGTTCAATAGGGATGCCAAAATACTCATTGCACTGAACGCAGTAGGACAGCTGTTTCTCCAGTTTTCCTTCTTCATAATCCCGTTCTATTTGAGAGCACTGGGATATTCAATGAGCGACATGGGAGTGTTCTTCTCACTGAGGACGTTTGTCGGTGCCCTGTTCTTCTTGTTTGCCGGCCAGATTTCATTGAAAATCGGCTATAAAAAATCCCTCCTTCTTGGAGCGGTTTTAGGCTTTACTGGGAGAATACTTCAGGTTACTGCTCTAAATTACTACGTTCTCCTGCTCGGGTTTCTTCTCGTCGGGGTAAATATGGGCATAAGACAGCCAAACTTCTCTGCCCTCTTAAGTGAAGAGGTTGGGGATGAGCTTAGGCATCATGCGTTTTCAATAAGCTTTGGTCTCGGAACCATATTTAATGCTGTGGGAGTTCTGTTGGCGGGATTTATGCCAAATTTCTTAGAGAGTGCTTTTGGAGTTACTCCTCAGTTGGCATACAGGTTGGTCTTAGCGTTTTCATTTCTGCAGTTTTTAATCACCATCCCTGCGCTTTTGATAATAAAGGATGTTCCGGTGGAGAATCCAAAAATACAGTGGAGAAGAGAGCTGGTAGTGAAAATCCTCAAGTTTTCAATCCCTTCGGCAATAATAGGTCTTGGTGCGGGCATAACAATCCCCTACATGCAGCTTTACTTTGATATGAGGTTTGGAGTTACTTTAGCAGCTATAAGCGGCGTTTTCTTCTTCCAGCAGCTGGTTATGGGTCTTGGATCATTCATACTTCCAAAGCTTGTGGACAGAATAGGTCCAGTAAAAACAATAACACTGTTCCAAAGCTCCGCGGCACTGCTTTTTGCCGTCTTTCCATCAATCAATATATTCACATTAGCGGCTTTCTTCTACATCATAAGAAGCATACTGATGAACATTGTCTGGCCGATTAACGATTCTTTCATGCTTGGGTTTTTTTCAACTGAAGAGAAAGCTACAGCTGTTGGGATTAGAAGGGCATTTTCAACCTTCATGCGGGGGGTAGGGAACTACATAGGCGGATTCCTCTTTGGAATATCCCTCAGCTATCCATTCTATACAACCGCAACTTTATACATAATTGCCACTCTTACGTTTTACTTCTTCTTTGCCAAGTACAACAAAGCTTAACCCCTCTACTAACATTGTTTAAACGCTTCGACATGCTTATAAATTGATGCCCCAACTCTCAACCATGAGCCTTGAAAAATACAGAGGATTCAGCAGGGATGCAAAGTTAGTTGTAGCCTATTCTTTCTTTGGCTGGTTAGGGGGCAACATAGCATGGTTTATTCTGCCGTTCTACCTTAAATCTCTTGGAATGGACTTTACAAAAATTGGGATTTTGTTCTCCCTATCAACAATAGTTCAAGCTGCTCTTTTACTAATTTCCGGGCAAATCAGCATTAGACTTGGCTACAAAAGGACAATCCTGCTTTCATTATCCCTGTTTTTCGTCGCTCGCTTGATTCAGGTTTCTGTTCCAGTATTCTGGGCTTTGGCACTGTCATCTGTGATTGCTGGAATAGGTATGGCACTTGAGTGGCCCTCTTTGATGGCTTTGCTTAGTGGAGAGGTAAGCGAAGAGAAGCGGCACTATCTGTTTACTCTAAACAGCGCTCTCGGAACAGCGGGGGCAGCCTTTGGAATGCTCTTAGGGGGAATCTTGCCAAAAGTTCTGGATGGAACAAACCCATATAGGAGAACTCTGTTCTTTGCGGCTCTTCTAATTTTGATTCAAATGGTACTGATGTCCTTTGTCTCCCCAGTGCTTGGAAAAGAAGAGAGGAAGCTTAAGCTCAGGAGAGAGTTGTTGGTAAAGATAGCAAAGTTTTCGCTCCCATCAGCTTTAATTGGTCTGGGTGCGGGAGTAACAATCCCATATATGGGGCTGTACTTCAACTTGAAGTTTGGGACGAGCTTAGAGAGCATAGGTGGGCTCTTTGCACTACAGCAGCTTGTCATGGCACTGGGAATGTTCTCCATGCCCCTCTTAGCTGACAAAATTGGAAGCGTGAAGACAATAGTGAGCTTTAACGGAAGTGCCACAGCTCTGATAATCGCCCTCCCATTTGCTCCAAGCTTTCTGATAGCTTCGATCATTTACATAGTTAGAACAATCCTCATGAACATCGTCAACCCAATATGGGATGCCTTCATGATGAAGTTCTTCACAAAGGAAGAGAGAGCAACCTCAATAGCACTGAGGAGCTTTGCTTGGACCTCAACCTTTGGACTCGGGCAGTATTTGGGAGGAATCATCTTCGACAGATCTTTAGTATTTCCGTTCCTCATGACCGGGTTTCTATATGCGGCATCCATAGTTATATTTTGGATGTTCTTTGCTGGATATGAGGAAAGAGTTATAAGCAACAGCACATCTCTTTAAATGACTGTTCTAAGGGGTGAGCGAGATGGCAGTTAAAGATTGCCCAGAGTGCCATGGAACTGGGAAAATGAAAGTAGGCGAGAAAGAGTGTGAGGTCTGCAACGGATGGGGTTATGTCCCGGCAGATTTCAAGCTTGGTGAGCATTTGAAAGGCTACAAAAACCTTGATTACTTTGGGGTTGATGAGGAAGTTGATGAGATTCCTTGTCCAGAGTGCCATGGAAAAGGCGTCGTGCCAGTTTATGATGCATGCCCAACCTGCGGAGGGACTGGGAGGGTTTTAGCCTGTGATATCTGTGGGAAAGTGAAAGAGCCCTGGGAGCCTGGCATGGAAACAACTTGGGTCTGTCCAGAGTGCGAGAGGAAGTTTAAAATTGTATACATTCTCGATAAGACATGTGATTATGAAGACGTTGAAATCGGAAGGATTTATAAAGGTGTTATCGACAGAGTAGAGCGCTTTGGGGTTTTTGTTAAGCTCAATCCTCACGTTGTTGGTTTAATCAAGCGTAAGGATCTGCTTGGAGGAAAAGAATACAAGCCTGGAATGGAAATTTTGGTTCAAGTTTTAGATGTTAGACCAGAGAAGAGGGAAATAGACTTCATTGAATCTGCATTAAGACAGTACAAGGAAGTAGTCGTGAGAAAGGAGTTGCCTGTTACACCGATTGAGGAGCTCAGCAAAGAATTAGCCGGGAAGACCGTGAGAATAAGGGGTAAGATAATCCAAGTGCAAGTTACGGGTGGTCCAACGGTATTTACAATAACAGACGGAACTGGCATAACATGGGCAGCGGCTTTTGAAGCTCCTGGCGTTAGGGCCTATCCCAACATAAACGTTGGAGATATTGTTGAAATCATTGGAAAAGTGTCATTTCACGCTGGGGAGATTCAGATAGAAATAAGCGACATGTCAAGATTGTGGGGACCTGAGGCAGCTGAGGTCAAGAAGAGGATTGAAGAAGAGCTTGACAAAAAAGCACAGCCGGAAGATGTAGGGTTCTTGGTTAAAAGTGAGGTTTTGGAGAAGCTTAAGCCAAAAATCATGAAAGCTGCTTTCATGATCAGGAGAGCAATCTATGAAGGAAGGCCTATTCTGCTCAGACACCATGCAGATACAGATGGTTATGTCTCTGGATTGGCTCTGGAGAGTGCCATAGTTCCTCTCTTAAAGGAGGTATCACCAGATCCAGAGGCTGAGTGGCACCTCTTCAAGAGAAGACCATCGAGAGCACCGTTCTATGAGCTTGAAGATGTTTTGAAGGACATAATCTTTGCTGTAGAGGATTCGATGAAGTTCGGTGAACCTCTGCCGTTAGTTGTGATAGTTGACAACGGCGGAACAACGGAGGATATACCAGCATACAAGAGGCTGAAAGCTTACGGAGTTCCGATTGTTGTCATCGATCACCACGATCCAAGAGATTTCATAAGCGAAGACAAAGCGGCAGTTGACGAGTGGGTTGATGTTCACGTCAATCCTCACCTTGTCAAGAGAGGATACTACGAATTAACAGCTGGAATGTTAGCAACTGAGCTTGCGAGGTTCATTAACCCAAAGGTAGAGGACAAGATAAAGCACCTCCCAGCCATAGCTGGAACTGGAGATAGGAGCAAGGCTCCAGAATTTGAGCAGTATTTAAAGATTGCAAAGGAAGCGAAAGGACTGGAAGAGGAGGACTTAAAGAAAATTGCCGAAGTCATTGATCATGAGGCTTATTACTGGAAGTTCATGGATGGAAAAGGGATAATTGAGGAGATTCTACTCTTAACTGGAAATCTCCAAAGACACAGAAAGCTCATTGACGCAATTTATCCTGAAGTTAAGGCAAAGCAGGAGAAGGTTCTCAAAGCCTCCTTGCCGCATGTAAAGAGCATTGTTCTGCCAAACGGGATAAGGTTCAACACAATTGACATTGAGCTTTATGCTCCAAAGTTCGAGTATCCATCACCGGGAAAGCTCAGCGGGCTAATCCATGATCACTTCAAGGAGAAGTACGGGGAGGAATCACCAATACTGACCTTGGCATATGGCCCAGACTTTGCAGTGATTAGAGCGAGCGATGGCATGGCAGCTTATGGATTCGACCTCAATGGAATTATTAAGATCCTTCAGGAGAAGCTCCCAGATGCTGGGGTAGAAGGGGGAGGACATAGCTACGCTGGCTCAATAAAGTTCTTTGAGGGTAAAAGGAAAGAAGTTCTTGAAGAGTTTGCAAAGCAAGTGGTGAAGTTAAAGAAGAATGCTTAGCTCCCCAACTCTTTTATACCCTCACTCATAATTTTCTCTGGTGATGCCCATGTTCATGGCGGAATTCAAACTTAGATACGGTTCTATGAAGTGGTATGTCAGGAGAATTGTTGAAGCTGAAACTTTTGAGGAAGCAAAAGAGCTGGCAGAGAGGTACATAAAAGCAATAAACAGGGGAGAAGTTAAATGGGAGCTAAATGACATCTATGAAGTTGACAAGCCACTTATGATAACAAAAGAAATTGTAGAAAAGCTTGAAAAGGCTTAACTTTTCTCTTCTTTAACTATTGCCAGCATCAAAATCATTGCCAATGCACTCATTGCTGCCGCATAAAGAAAGCTGTATTTCAGCGAATAGCTCTGCCACAACCAGCCTGCGATTGCTGAAGCCGGAAAAACAAATACTCCGAAGACCGTGTGATATGCTCCGATTATCGTTCCCTTCTCAAAGTCTTTGGCCAAATCAGCCATATAAGCTCTCGGAATTGTGTCTTCAATTGCCAAATAGACACCATATAGGATAAAACCTGCCAAGAGCATCCACAGAGTTTTCGCATATGCAAACATTAGAGCTGCCAATGTTGCAACACCAAATCCAGCTGTAATGATAATTTTTTTGCCCACTTTATCAGAGTAAACACCTATGGGGTAAGCTGACAGTGCATAGATAACATTAAAGAGAGCATAAAAGCCCAAACTCTGAACAATTGAGTACCCAAGCTCCTGAGCTTTCCACATTGTAAAGGCATAGCTGTATCTTCCAAGAGCCCCAATCGCAACAACAACCAAGAACAGCTTCAGATTCCTACTCCTTAACGCTGAGATGCCCTTGATTTTCTTTTTAACCTCTTTCCCAGTGTCTTTTACTAAGAAAATTATTATCAAGATGCTCAATGCTCCAGGAACAGCCGATAGGAGGAAAATTCTTCTGTATGTAATATCAGCTGGATACTTCACAAATAAAGCTAAGAGACCAATGGCAACCAACGGCCCAGCAACAGCCCCCATGGTATCCATCATCCTGTGAAAGCCAAAGGATTTGCCTGTTTTCCCTTTTTCAGTTGACTCCGCTATTAAGGCATCTCTCGGAGCTGTCCTAATACCTTTCCCAACCCTATCAATAATTCTTAAGCCTAAAAAATCCCACCATGAGTGTGTAAAAGCTAAAGCACCCTTAGAAATCGTTGAAAGGGCATAACCCAAAGTTACGAAAACCTTCCTTTGCCTGAATTTATCACTGATGTACCCAAAAACAACCTTAAAAAGAGAGCTTAAGCTCTCAATGAGCCCCATTATTGAACCACTTGCAAGCTTCCCAACATTTAACACACCGGTCAGATATGCCGGAACAATCGGTGCAATCATCTCACTGCTCATATCGTTGAGAAAGCTTACAAGTCCCAGCAAGAATACGTTCCAGCTTATTCCGAAGATTTTCTTTTCTTTATCCATTGCAATCACCCAAAATTTCGTTGCAGAGCTCTTTAACTTTCTTTTTTCCCTCTTCTAAGACTTCCAGGCCTTTTGGGGTTATCTCGTAAAGTCGAACTCTTCTTCCATTCTTAACTTCCCATCTGCTCTTTAAAAGTCCAGAAACCTCCATTTTATGCAAGAGCGGATATATCGTCCCAGGACTAACTTCATAACCATGCTTTTTCAGTTCTTCAATCATGAACGTCCCAGTTATCGGCTCTTTGCTTGCGTGATGCAGTATGTGCAGCCCCATGAAGCCAAGCAAGATGCGGCGTATCATATCGAACACCGATATCGAATTCTGATATCATCTCTTAAAAACTTTGCCCCCGTATAAAACCAAAATCAAGAGAATCAAAGCTCGAGCACATGCTTTTCCAAAACGTAGCAGTAAAATTTTCCTTCCAGAACCTTTTCATTTTTCTGATTGAGCACTTCAACATGAACTACTTTCTTTCTGCCTAAATCTTCCACAACTTTTGCTTTAGCTAAAAGCTCGTCTCCAATCTTCACGGGTTTCGTGAACTTCACCTCAGCCTTTCCCAAAACAACTGTTGGCTCATTTACAGCAAGCATTGCAGCGTAATCAGCCAGTCCAAACGTAAAGCCGCCATGAACTAAGCCGTGTTCGTCAACTTTCATTTCATCCACAGTTTTCAGCTTAACTTCTGCATACCCATCTTCGATTTTTATAGGATCTCCAACCAATCGCTTAGAAGTCAAATTATGGGTTCTCTGCATGATGCCCACCAGTGTATTGTAATACACATGAAAAATATAAACTTTTACACCCATGAAAAACTTTAAATATTCAATGTTATCATCATTAT
Source organism: Thermococcus sp. (assembly GCA_027001105.1). Lineage (GTDB taxonomy): Archaea > Methanobacteriota_B > Thermococci > Thermococcales > Thermococcaceae > Thermococcus_B. Next base: position 9,440 of record JALTMZ010000088.1, on the reverse strand, counting down.
CACAGGTGGTTGGAAAATGGCGTATTATCAGCATGCCCCTGAATATGGCGCTTACATCTTCATGATGCTCTCCTACTTCATTTTCTCATGGGCAATAATCATCTTGGGGGCTTACATTAACAGGGAAGCACTGATAAAGAGCCCCAAGTTTGAAGATATACCACATGGAAAGAAGGTGTTCCTTAAAAAATGGGCACCTTGGCTAATTATTGGCCTTATGCTGTGGTCTTTCTCAACATTTAAATTGACTGACTATTACCTCTCAACTTATTCATTTGAGTTTACTGGAACCCATTTTACGGCCTCCTCACTTCTTGAGGATATGAGGAGCAACGAAAGGTACAGATTTGATATTGAGGGAATCCAAAAACTTGGAATGCCTCACTATGGATTGCTCAAAGGCTATAAGCTCCAAGATAGCGTTAGAGAGGGATTGATTGTGAAAAGGATTAACCAGGTTGTTATCCTACAAGGATATCCTTTCCTCCCAGTGGCAAAGCTCTACATTTATGACATGGAGGGAAAAAATGTAAAATCATTACGGACAGCATACATTTTCTTTCCGCAGTCCCCCGGTGGAAAGCTGTCCTCAATTTTCAACTTCCCATTCGAAATGTTCTTCTGGGGTAGCGGAGGAGTTGGAGCTTAGTAAAGCTTTTCTACTTCTTTTACTTAATTTTGTATGGTGGAGTGGGTGAAGGAGCTAAAAAATGCCATCCTCTATAAAGGCTCAAATGAATTTACAAAACAAGAGCTGATCGGAATTCTTGTGGTTAAACTCAGACTGATGAGCGTTAAAGAAGCCAAAGAGCTTATAGAAAATTGCATAGAGAAGGGTATTATTAAGGAGAGGGATGGAAAGCTTATAATTAATGAGGAGATACTTGAAAAGGAAGAGAAGGAGGAAGACATATTTACAAAAATGATTGCCTATATTGCCCGAAAACTTGGGTGGAGTGAATTTGAAGTGCTCGAGGACATGAAGAAATTCTCGGAGAGATATGGTACCTTAGATAAAAGGATTGTGGCTTACCTCTACGGGGTAGACAAAGGAATCGATATGTCCAAATTTAAAGACAAGCTGGAGGTGTGAGGGATGGAGGCTCTTATAATTGTTGACATGCAAAAGGACTTCATGCCTAATGGAGCTCTGCCGGTCCCAGATGGAGATAAAATAATTCCGAAAGTCGAAGAATACATTAAAAAATTCAAAGAAAAAAGAGCATTGATAATTGCTACAAGGGACTGGCATCCCCCAAACCATATAAGCTTTAAAGAGCAGGGAGGACCATGGCCAAAGCACTGTGTTCAAAATACAGAAGGTGCTGAATTTGTAGTGAAACTCCCAGAAGATGCAATAATAATTTCAAAAGCTGATAAGCCCGATAAGGAGGCATACTCAGGCTTTGAAGGAACAAATTTAGCAGAAACTTTGAAGGAAAGGGGAATTAAAAAGGTCTACATCTGTGGGGTTGCAACTGAATACTGCGTCAGAGCAACTGCATTAGATGCTTTAAAATATGGATTTGAGGTGTACATACTGAAAGATGCAATTAAAGGAATAAACCCAGAAGATGAAGAAAAAGCTCTAAAAGAACTCGAAGAACAAGGTGCAAAAATAATCACGTTGTAATTTTTCTCCATTCTTTTAACAGTGCCACCACCAAGTTCAACACTATTGGACCTATTATCAATCCTTTAACCCCAAAGCTCCATGCTCCCCCTATCATTCCAACGAGAACCATGACCTCATCGAGCTGTGCCCCTTTTGCAACGAGCTTTGGTCTCACTGTAAAATCCGGTAGTGGGGACACGAATACAAACCCATAAACGGCTAAGAGAATTGCCGTTATTACATTTCCATTCTTAAACAGGTATATGGCACCAGCTAACCACACCATCCAGCCTTCAAAAAGCGGGACAAAGCTAAAAAGTACAGTTAAAAATCCGGCGATTACTGCGGTTGGGACATCTGAAACCTGAAAGACTATGAATCCAAGTGTCATCAAAATACCCTTGGCAATATTGAGGAGAAGCCAAGCTCTAATCAAAGCTTGAAGTGTCAAATCTGCTCTTTTCAACAATTTCTCTGCTAATTCTTTATTCTCTTGAGGCAAAAGTAAAGAAATTTGCCTCCTAATGGCTTCAGAGCTCACAAGAAAATAATAAAACATGACAACAAATATGACAAGCTGTAGAAGGTATTTCGGAATCGAGAATGTGTATGATAGTATGTACTCAGAGAACTTGGGGGTAAACTGTGCATAGAATTTCTGAATCACGTTAGTTAGTCCAAAAGGAAAGGTAAATGTCTGGCTCCAAGATATAAAGGCAATGACATCTTCGTAGAAGGACATTAAAACATTTTTGAATATTAGAATTAACTCAATTGTAATGCCCGTTGCAATAAGAATTAGGAAAGCAGTCAATATCAGGGCTGATTTCTTGATACTTAGCCTGCTCGAGAGGTATTTATGAATAGGATAAACAGCATACGTAAGAATCGCAGCGAAGAAAATTGGGGACAGCAACTGTGAGACTGTGCTCCATGCCAAGTAAAGTATTGCTATGATAATACCTCCCCAAACTAATAATTCTGCCTTCATAAAGCTCACCAATAAAACTATTATTGCCTCGGAGCTTTTAACTTTTGGCTTCTTCAGAAGGTAATGGTTATATCCTTCCATTGCCAATTTATAAACGAGGGATAACAAATGGAGGAAGAGATGCTCAGGAAAATTGATGAGTACATAAAGTCAGGGGATGAGTACTTTAAAGAAGGAAACTATCGGCTGGCATTTAGATCCTATCTTGAAGCTATGTACAGTATAAGCGTTTACGTAATCTATAGGGATTTAGGACTGCTCATGCCTCCAGGTCCTGCATTGGGCATGATGAAGACAAGGTATCCAGACGTTTACGGAGTGATAGAAAAGTATATTCCATATGAGGCCAGAATATCTGGAATTGACGAGGAACTTGTAAGGATAATAAAAAATGACGTTGAAAAGATTTACAGAGATATCATTAAGTAAACAGGTATGAAGAATCTATAATCCCGCATTCATCTTCATTCCCTGATTCGCCTTCCTCTTCCAATAATCTGAAAAGTGTCTTCTTAAAACCAGGGACTGTAAATAGGAGTATCAGTATGTACACATTGGCTTTTATCATATGGCCGTGGGGTTCTACAGCAAGTAGCAGGTAGTCCCCCTTTTCCTCCAGAACTTTAACCCTTGACATCGCAAACTTCGCATATCCATACATGTTTTTTCCGTCTTCTCTCCAAAATGAAATGAGCTCTAAACACGGATATCTATAGAACACATCAATCAGTGGGAGTACAGCTTTTGATGATACAATAGGATATTTCCTCCCTTCATAAATTAAGAACACCGCACCCCGGGTGGTTCCAATATGAACTGCCTTGCAAAGATCATCAAGATACATTCCAAGGGCCTTTTCTACATTAGGCTGCATATCTTCCAAGCTAAACACCACCTTTTGTGTATAATTGTGCGTAAAACTTGATCCGAGCAATTTCCCTTAAATTTTTGAAGTTCTGAAGTACAGTTACATGCCATTTCCCCATATTTTCACTCCCCTTCAAATTCAATCACCTTGAGGAGTTTTTCTTTAATTATCGGCTCAGGATACAAATTGAGTCTAACAAATCCTATGCTATCTTGAGTTCTTTTTTCGGAGAAGACATAGAGTACAAGCTCATCATCGATCTCCCCTATCATCTCTATGCGGCTGAGGGGTATTTTCAAGTACCCATACTCCGCTTCTTCACCATGTTTCCAAAACCCAAAAAGAATCAAACTATTCTCACTGCAGAAAATATCGAATGTCGTAGTCGAAACGGGAGATATGAGGGAAAACTCCCCATCTTCTGTGACGGCAGTAATGCTTCCTCTCACATTGCCAATATAAAAGCCACTTGAAAGCATATCCAAGTAAAGGCTTAAAATATCATTGCTCTTCTCCATACAATCACGTCCCTTAAATATACTACTCTCCTAATCCTTTTAGGTAATGAGAAATTAACGGGGTGAAAACATGAGAATAGTTTCAGCCGACACTGGAGGAGCTGTGCTTGATGAAGCCTATGAACCAATAGGACTGATAGCAACCGTCGCTGTGCTCGTTGAAAAACCATACAAAACAGCAACAATGAGCATAGTGAAATACGCTGATCCATTCAACTACGATCTAAGCGGAAGAGAGGCAATTAAAGATGAAGTGTTCTTATCCATAAAGCTCGCTAAGAAAGTTAAACCAGATGTTATTCATTTAGATTCAAGCTTGGGCGGAATAGAACTCAGAAAACTTGATGATCCAACAATAGATGCATTAAAAATCTCGGATAGAGGCAAAGCAATATGGCATGAGCTGAGCAAAGATCTGCAGCCTTTGGCAAAGCGCTTTTGGGAAGACACGGGGGTAGAGATTTTGGCAATTGGAAAAGACAGCGTAGCTGTTAGGATTGCAGAGATTTACGCTGGAATTTACTCAGCAAAATGGGCAATAGAATATGCAAGAGAAGAAGGGAGCATAAGAATTGGTTTGCCGAGATATATGAGAGTTGAAATTCATGAAAGCAGAATTTACGGTGAAAGCTTAGACCCCAGAGAAGGTGGATTGTACGGAGAAATAGAGTCGAATAATGAAGGGATTGGCTGGGAGCTTTATCCTAACCCGATAGCAAGGACTTTCATGGTGCTGGAGGTGTGGAAAGAATAAAAAGAAAGCTTACTCTTTCTTTTCTGTTTCACTTGGAAACTTTATTGCATCAAAAGGACAGAGCTGGTTGCAGATCCCACAGCCCGTACATATCAGCGGGTCAATCTTGACTCTGTTGGTCTCTGGGTCATAAACCAGTGCGGGACAGCCTGTCAGAAGAATGCATGCCTTGCAACCAACACATTTGTCCTCAATTACTGTCGGCAGCTCCCCTATCTCCCCTCTCCTAATCACTGGAATTATGCACTCCCTCTTAGCTATGATAACCGCTGGTCCTTTAACCTGCATCGCCTCTTTTATTGCTTCTCTCGTTGCCTTCAAATCATACGGATCAACTGTTTTGACGTATTTGACCCCTAAAGCTTTGACCAATGCCTCAATGTCAATCTCATTGAATTTTCTCCCTGTTTCACTTCCGCCAGTTCCGGGATGGGGCTGATGTCCAGTCATTGCCGTTGTTCTGTTGTCAAGAATCATCACGAGGACATCAAGATTCTTGTAAACAGCATCCACCAGGGGCTGTATTCCGTTGTGGAAAAATGTCGAGTCTCCAATTGTGGCAACAATTTTCTTGCCAAAAGCTATGCTCTGGCCGTTTGCCAAGCTTATGCTTGCACCCATGACGTACTCTGTCCAAATGGCTTCAAGTGGTGGCAGTAATGAGAGTGCGTAACAACCTATATCCCCATGTATCGGTATCTCATCCCTCCTGAACTTAAGTTCCCTAAGAGCATCGAGCAGAGCTCTATAAGAACCGCGGTGAGGACAGCCCGGACACATGGTTGGTGGTCTTGAGGGTGCTAATTTTTCTGCTTCCTCAACTTCCTTAGGCTTCTCATAGCTTTGGGCTTCCTTTCCAAGAAGTCTCAAAAGGGCGTTTCTAACCAAGCTTGGCGTTAGCTCTCCTTCGAGGGGCAAATTACCGGTTCTCTTCCCATATATTGGAACGCTAAGCCCTTCCTCATACGCTACAATTTTAACCTCTTCCTCTAAGAAGGGTGCTCCATCCTCAACAACTATCGCCATGTCAACGCTCTTAAGAAAATCGGCTACCAGTTTCCTTGGAAGCGGATGTGGAGTTGAGAGCTTTAAGATTTTAAAATCTTCACCAATCTTTGGAACAGCCTCTTTTACGTAGTTGTATGGAGCTCCTTCAGTAATAATTCCTATTCTTCCGTCACCTTCAACCCAGTTGAATTCTAAAGTCTCAAATTCTTTTTCAATTTCTCTAAGCGTCTTGTTCAGCCATTTATGCCTCTCCAAGTTGCCTTTCATTGAGGCTCTCACGTACCTCTGTATGTCCTTCTTGAACTCCGGCTTTCTCTCAAGCTTAACAAACTCACCAACTTCAACGTCAGCAGTTGTGTGATTTACCCTTGTCGTAGTTCTGAATATTACAGGAACTTTGTACTTCTCACTGAGCTCATAGGCATATTTGATTAAATCATGGGCTTCTTGGGGATCATGAGGCTCAAGAACCGGTAAAAGGGAGAGCTTTCCATAATACCTGTCATCCTGCTCCGTTTGAGAGGTATGAGGTCCAGGGTCATCTGCAACCAAAATTACTAAGCCTCCCTCAACACCAGAATAAGCCAAGCTCATAAGAGGATCAGCGGCAACGTTTAAGCCGACACACTTCATAGTTACCAAACTTCTAAGCCCAGCATAAGAAACACCAGCTGCTTCTTCTAAAGCCACTTTTTCATTTGGTGTCCATTCGGCAAAAACCTCCGGGTTTAGGTGTGCTATCGTTTCGATGACCTCGGTTGATGGAGTCCCAGGATAACCAGTTGCAAAAGAAATTCCGCTCTCTAAAGCTCCATAAGCGATAGCCTCGTTACCCATTAGAAGTTTCCTCATCCTCACCACCAAAAATTAATCGAGCTTCATGTTAAAAACCCGTATTTCGGAAAAATATTGGATAAAACGAAAAAGATTCACGAAGAAAACAAAGATTTCGACTACCTTCTCTTGTACCACTTATCGTCATAGAAGTACTTTCCATGTGCTTGGGCATAAGCATCCATAACCTTTCTCCTAACTGAGAAAGCGTAAACTACCACTATTATTAACATCAGCCCCCCAATTTCCCAGCTGTATCTCCGGAGGAAGTATAGGTAGCCGAGTATCGGTATTCCAACGACGACTATTACAACAAGTGCCATTAATCCAAGAAGCAACTTGTACCCATATCTCTCCATAAACAGGTCAAAGTCCATGAAAACCACCATGGTAAATTTCCTATCAAAGTTTAAAAGTTTTTCATTTATTGCAGTTGCCGAGCATCTTAAATACCCCCATGGAGTATTAATCAGCGGTGCTAAAAAATGAGGGTTAAAGAGCTTTTAGCGCTTCTTGAAGAAGCAATAGCAAACGTCAAAGTTGCCATAATAGTGAGCAAGCAGAGGATTTTTGAAAGCCCCCATACAAGCTGGGAGTTTACACAGCGCTCTTTAGAGCTGGAGGATGAACTTGATAGACTGAATAAGATAAAAGATTATCTTCTAAAATTCGATCCTGATAAAAATGTTGAGGAGATTTTCTCAGAGGAAGAGCTCAATGAGCTTTTAGAATATCTGACAGCTCTAAGGGAGATGAAGGAGCATGAATTTTAAAGAGCTTGAAGGAAAGGCAGTCAAGTTTCGAGATGAAAGGCTGTGGAGGAAATACCACACACCAAAAAACCTTGCCATTTCAGTAGCCGTGGAGGTTGGAGAGCTTTTAGAGCATTTCCAGTGGGAAACAGATAAAGAAATTCTTGAGAAAGTTAAAAATCCAAAGATTAAAGAAGAGATTGGAGATGAAATTGCCGATATAATAATCTATCTCACGCTTTTAGCCCATGAGCTCGGCATTGATTTGGATGAAGCTGTTGAAAGGAAGCTGAAGAAAAATGAGGAAAAGTATCCAGCAAGAGAAATAAGACTGCAAGAGATCGTTGAAGAACTTGAAGGGGAAATAATTGAAGTTGGAAAAGAAGTTAGGAGCGTTAAGCAGGTTACAAGGCTCTTAGGGGTTAAACCAGAACAAGTTGTTAAATCTTTGATCTTTATTACTGAAAAAGAACCGATTTTGGTTATAGTTGATGGAAACTCTAAAGCCAGCTTAGAAAAGCTCGCAAAGTACTTTGGGAAAGTTAGAATGGCAAATAAAGAAGAGGTCAAGAAAATTACAGGATACAAAGTTGGAGAAGTACCACCGGTTGGGATTTCAATTAAAACGGTGATTGACAAGAAAGTCCTTGAAAAGGAAATCGTAATAGCTGGCGGTGGAAGAATTGACCGCTTAATAAAGATAAAGCCAGAGAAAATTCTTGAATTTCAGAAGGCTGAAGTTCTGGATATTGCAGAATAAAACTGCAGTTAAGGAGTAAAGGCTTGCCTTAGGTTTTCAATTTCCTTTTCACTCATTCTGTTCTTAATCCAGCGTTCTTTTAGCTCTAAGTTTTCGTCTTCAACATCAAGAACTGCCTTTCTGACACCTCCTCTCGGAAAGTTCGTGTCTCCCTCATATCGCGGAATTACGTGAATGTGAAGATGGGGAACAGTCTGCCCAGCGGCTTTTCCTAAATTTATACCAACATTAAAGCCATCTGGATTTAAAGTCTGCTTCAGCTTTTCTATTGCAAGTTCAATCCCTCTAAGCAAAGCAACTTTCTCTTCAAACCTCAGCTCTTCCCATTTTTCTACATGTCTCCTCGGTACAACCAAAAGATGACCTCTATTAGCTGGATAGGAGTCAATGAGAATTCTGATTAGGTCATCCTCATAAAGCAGCACTTCAGGGCTTGCATTGCAGAAGGGGCATTTCATTTAATCACCTCCAAAATTATAAAGAGAAAGGAAATAAAAAGCTATGGCAGATGATGAGCTTGGCCGCTCCTGAGCGGTGAGGACAAACCTCGGTTCTGATGCCTCATTTTATGAAGCTTACTGCCTTGTCTATGTCATTTTTGTAAGCCCTGAGGTATCTCTTACATGCGTTTTCCCATGTAAAGACTTCCTTTGCTCTCCTCTTCCCATTAACCCTCATTTTCTTCAGCAGTTCTGGGTTTTCCTCCCTAAGCTTCGCCATCCTGAGCATTGCCTGGGCCAAAGCGAAAGCATCCCTTGGAGGAACTAAAAGTCCCGTAGCATTTTCTTCATCCTCATCCAAGCTCACTATAGTGTCCTTAATGCCTCCAACCGCTGAACCTATTGGAATTGCTCCTAAGCACATTGCCTCCATCTGCACAAGACCAAAGGGCTCAAAGTATGAAGGAACTATAACAAAATCAACACTGCCGTAGAGCTCTCTTGTAAATTCTCTTTTGAGCATCTTGGTGATAACCTTCACATTGCTTGGATATTTGCTCTCCATTGTATGTGCCCAGCTCTCAAGCTCTGGATCACCTTTTCCAATGATTATGAACCTCATTTTTGAAAACTCTTGAGGATAACCTTCAGCCAAAATTTCGATAGCCCTTAAAAGGGTGTCAACTCCCTTCTGTGCCTTATCAAATCTGCCTATGAACATAAAAGCAACCCCATCGCTCAAGCCTAAGCTTTCAAGTATCTTTTTCCTCCTCTCTCTCCTTGGCAAATCCCTGTTTTCCAGAAATTCTTCGTTCCAGAAGTCACAGGCTATGCCATTGAAGACATGAGTAACTTTGCCCTCAAACATCCTAAAGAATCCCCATTCTTCCCAGAGATAGC
>JALTMZ010000087.1 GCA_027001105.1 Thermococcus sp. | reverse complement strand
ACAAAGTAATTTTCTAACAAACAATAACTAAAAACACCCAAAGAACTCACAAACCGTCATTCTAAAATTGACGATCTTTTACATCTGAAAATTGCAGAAAGAGCAAAACAAATAGGAACCGAAAAATCTTCGACAAAATTAAGAAAGAAAGCTCATAGGAGAGGGTTCCTGAACTTCTTTCCGGGATAGAATGCAATACCCTCAAGCTCTTCCTCAATCCTGATGAGCTGGTTGTACTTTGCGTTTCTATCGCTCCTTGCTGGAGCACCTGTCTTAATCTGTCCGGCGTTTATTGCCACCGCTAAGTCTGCAATTGTTGCATCTTCGGTTTCTCCAGAGCGGTGTGAAACAACAACTCCGTAACCAGCCCTGAAAGCTAAGTAAGCTGCATCGATTGCTTCGCTTAAGGTTCCGATCTGGTTGACTTTTAAGAGCAGAGCATTTGCTGCTCCCATTTCAATGCCCTTCTTTAACCTCTTCACGTTTGTAACAAAGATGTCGTCGCCAACGATCTGTATCTTCTTTCCGAGCTCTCTTGTTACCATTGCAAAGCCTTCAAAGTCTTCCTCGTGCATTGGATCCTCAATTGAGACTATTGGATACGTGCTGACTAATTCTTTGTAAAGGTCAATGAGCTCCTCCCTTGTGTATTCTTTTCCTCCAACAATGTACTTGTCCTTTTCAGCGTTGTAGAACTCACTTGATGCAGCATCTAATGCAAATGCGATTTCATCTCCAACTTTGTATCCGGTCTCTTCAATTGCCCTGACGAGAGCTTCCAGTGGCTCTGTAACTTCCTTCATTGGTGGTGCAAAGCCACCTTCGTCACCAACGTTAACTGCCAACTTCCCGTATTTCTCCACGAGAATCTTTTTGAGCGTGTGGTATGTTTCGCTGATCATCTGGATGCCCTCTTTAAAGCTCTTAGCGCCAACAGGCATGATCATGAACTCCTGGAAGTCAAGATCGTTTCCGGCATGAACTCCACCGTTGATGACGTTGCTCATTGGAACTGGGAGCACATAAGCGTTAGTTCCACCGATGTACTGGTAAAGCGGCAAGCCTAAGGTGTTTGCTGCTGCCTTGGCAACTGCCAATGAGACTCCCAAAATAGCGTTTGCTCCGAGGTTTGACTTATTCTCAGTTCCATCAAGCTCAATCATGAGCATGTCTATGTCTCTCTGCAGTGTTACATCCATGCCTATGAGCTCTGGGGCAATGATCTTGTTGATGTTCTCAACAGCCCTCCTAACTCCTTTTCCGTGGAATCTCTTTCCACCATCTCTAAGCTCCAAAGCTTCATGAGTTCCTGTTGATGCTCCGCTTGGTACAGCAGCCCTCCCCATGGCAACTGGGGTGTAGACATCTACTTCTACTGTTGTGTTCCCTCTTGACTCCAGTATTTCCCTTTCTACAATTGCAGTAATCTCAAATTGGTTCTCCATCTCAATCACCTCGAGTGATGTTGATCTTTAGGACTTAAAGCTTTTGCACTTCAAATTGGTTTGAAGCTATGAGCAAAGATAAATACTTTGAAGGCGATTGTTAGAAATAGGTGGGCACTGTGAAAAGATATGCCGTGGCTTTTATTCTAATCTTAGCATTGCTCCCCTTTGCTCAGACATGCTTTAGCCCAACTGATAATTTGGCTGTAGAGGTCTATTTTAACAAGCCTGGAATTACATATAATCTTGAGCCTCTTAAGGATGCTAAAAATGTGTTAATTGAAGGCGAGAGGATAATTTACCGTTCTCATTACGACGAAAGGGTTGCTGTCATGCTATGGGAAGACAAAGGACTTCATTTAAGAATTGAAATCCCCGTAAAAAGCTGGAACTCGACTGTTTTCTCTGCGAAGTTTACAACACCAATGGTACTCTCAGAAAACAGCATCGAGAAAGCTAAGGAGCTTGGATGGGAGGTTGAAGGAAAATATGCCTTTAGGAAAGACAACATTCTGGTCCAAATAACCCCTCAGAAAGGAAGAGAGTGTTCAAAAGATTCTGACTGTTCCACTGGGGGTTGCTCTGGGGAGATATGCATAAATAGAGAAAATGCGAGTAAAGTGGTTTCAATCTGTGTTTACAGGAACTGGTATGAGTGTTTGAAGCTTACAACCTGTGGCTGTGTGAATGGTGTGTGCAGTTGGAAGCCTAATGATGCTTTTGAGCGATGCCTTAAGGAGCATGGAATTGATCCGAGTAGAGTTATAAAGATGCCACAAGCGGATGTTTACATTGCAATTTACGGGCAGAAAGAGCTAAGTGAGGAAAAAAGAGCTGAGATAAAAGAGCTGTTTTCAGTTTTGGGGATAGGTTGTGTTTTAGAGAACATAAAGTTTGAAAAGCGGGTTACCAGCATGCCGGAGGGGATTGTTAATCCATACACATTCAACTTTAAAGAGGCACTGAGAGTTGAAATTGAATGGCTCAAAGAGAGTGGAATTTTAAAGATAAGTGATGAAGACATTGAAGAAATCGTAAAAGTTGCAAAGAGGGGCTATGCCGGCTACAACTCCCATATAGGGTGGTATGAGACTAAAGATGGCGAATATGCATGGATTCCTTATTATGAAAGCAAAGACGCTAAGCTTGTGAAATGCCTTGGGAAGCCAATGACATACCAATTGCCAAAAGGCGCAATTGAGCTTGAGAAACCTCCACAAAGTGAAACTACTCAAGCTCCTTCAACTTCAAAAAGCCCTACCAGCAGTACAATTTGTGGTACGGGCATTATAATGCTGGGAATTTTACTACCTCTACCTCTTGGGAGAAAGGATTAGCTTTTTCCTTCACTTCAAATCATTTTGAAGCTTTAACAACCCTTAAATGTAATCATGAGTAATATTTTTGGTGAGAGCTGTGCATAAAAGAAATGTTGGGATAGTTCTCTTGGTTGTTGTGATAATCGTCGCTGGGTTTGTTGTCTCAAAGGTTTTCCAGAGTGGGGCTTCTTTTAAGGTTGGAAGTGAGCCGAAGTATCAGCCTCCTCTTTATGAGGAAAAAGGTTGGGATATTGAAGCTAAAAGAGTTACCTCCACGCAAACGATGGCATATGCTCCAACTTATACAAGACCAACTGCTCCAGTTGGAATTACAAATAATGAGAAGTCCAAAGAAGTAATCCAGAGACTGAAGAAGGACTATTATGTCGTTATCCAAGATGAGAATCCAGAAAGGGTTGCCAGTGAAATAAAAGCTGAGGTTTATTTATTAGGAGGATACGTGATTTCCGAACGCCTTACAAGAGGGCAGGACAGAACTGTCTATTATCTTGAATTCAGGATTCCAAATACTGCAGAAAATGAGAATAAAGTGGAAACGATTCTGAGAAAATATGAAATTAAAAGCCTCCGCTTGGACACTCAAGATGTGACAAGCAAATACAACCAGATTCTTGCTGAGATTGAGAGCCTTGAAGCTGAGAAAAAGAAGCTTTTGGAATTTTACAACCTTTCAAAAGATGTTGATGATCTTTTAAGAATTGAATACAGGATTTCCGAAATAAACTCCCGTCTGAATTACCTCTACCTCCAGAAGGATTACTATGAGAAAGTCACGGATTATATAACATATCACATTACAATAGAGAGCAAAGAAAAGCCTGTGTTCGAGATTGATTTAGACTTTAGAAAGACTATATATCAAGCCGTGACAATACTGCTCATGATAATTAGGGGTATTCTTGCCCTGCTGATAATAATATCTCCATTTGCGGTGCTTTATCTGGTTGGAAGAAAGCTGTACAAAAAGTATGGGATCAGAGCTTCGGAAGATGTTGGGGAGGAGTAAAGGGGTCTTCTTTTTGTTTTTAGCATTCTCCAAATTCCTGGTTAACCTACCCATTTTTGAGGAAAAAGTTCTAAATATATGATAAGAATACTTAGTTTTTGGTGATGTGAATGGAAATTGATATTGCCAAGTACATTGATCACACCAATTTGAAGCCTTATGCAACAAAGGAGGATATAATCAGACTGTGCGAGGAAGCCAAAAAGTACGGCTTTTATGCTGTCTGCGTTAACCCCTACCGTGTAAAGCTTGCAAAGGAGACATTAAAAGGCACGGACATAAAAGTGGCATCTGTTATTGGATTCCCATTGGGGGCAACACCAACGGAGGTCAAGGTATTTGAGGCAAAGAAAGCCCTTGAAGATGGAGCAGATGAGCTTGATATGGTCATAAACATCGGGGCACTGAAGGACGGGGATTACGATTATGTTAGGAGAGACATAGAAGAAGTTGTCAAAGTTGCTCACGAAAAAGGGGCTATAGTCAAGGTGATCATTGAGACCTGTTATCTAACCGATGAAGAGAAAGAAATGGCATGTAAGCTGGCAATGGAAGCTGGAGCAGATTTTGTAAAAACCTCAACGGGTTTTGGTACTGGGGGAGCTACAGTAGAGGATGTTAAGCTTATGAGAAGAGTTGTAGGCGACAAACTTGGAGTTAAGGCAGCAGGTGGCATCAGAACATACGAGCAGGCTTTAGAAATGATAAAGGCGGGTGCAAACAGGATCGGCACATCAAGCGGAGTGAAGATAGTGGAGGGTGCTAAGAGGTGAAGGTAGAAATCTACGAGCTTGTGAAAACAACTATCAATGAGCTCAGGGAGGAAGGCTTAAATCCGGATATAATGCTCGCAGGCCCAGAGTTCCTAAAGCATGCATCTGAAGTGCTTAAAGAGTGCCATCTTGCCGTTTATGAGATAAAAGAGCTCAACTCTGATGCTGTGATAGCTGATTCCCAATATCTGGGACAGCTAAAAAGGGCATCAAGGAGGATATCAATTGGACTTCTTTTTAAAGAAAAAGATATGTGGGAGGAGATACAGAAGGTTTAAGTTTGGATGAGGTTCATTATGTCTGGATACCCTCTTTTTATTATATATCCAATTCCTCCACCCACAATTATGCCACTGACGGCTTGAAGTGTATTTCCTGGAACTTCAACGAGTGCACTCGGATAACCATAGAAGAACACCTCCACAAGGAAGTACCCGGAGACCATTATGAACCCGCCGATAATGGTTCCTATGAGTATCCCGGTGAAATCTTCTCTCTTGTATGCTATGTATCCTACAACCAGCCCTTCGAGTCCTTTTATAATCAGTGTGAAAGGTGCCCAGTGGGCATAACCTGTAATCGCATCTGCCAGAGCTGAACCAAAGCCGCCTGCAAATGCTCCCACAAGAGGGCCAAACAGCACACCGCTCAGCATGACCATTGTGTCTCCAAGGTTAATGTACCCTCTTGTCGGAGGTGTTGGAACCTGAATTACAATTGTTGCAACTGTGACTAAAGCTGTCATAACAGCTGAAATTGCAACAACTTGGGCTTTTTTGAACTCTTCCTTTTTAATTACAAAAATATAAGCGAAATATATTAAAACAGCAAGTGCAAGGACAGGTTTGGCGTATGCTCCAATAGCTTCAAACTGCATATTTCACCCCTCCACTTTATTGGCAATTTCAAGTTAAAACTTGAAATTGATATTTATAAAGATTTTGCATCCAAGAGGGTTTAGAAATTAAAAAGAGAGGGGATCACTTAAGAGCGGCTTTGAGGGCTTCTTCAAAAATCTCCATGGCGATATCAATCTCTTCCTTGGTAACGATCAATGGTGGAATGAATCTCAGTGAGTTGTCACCACAGCCGAGGAGGATTAAACCTCTCTTAGCTGCTTCTTTGACAACCTTGTTCCTAACCTCTGGGTTCTTCTCCTTTGTATCCTTGCTCTTAACGAACTCCACCGCTTGAGCTAAACCGAGACCCCTTGCATCGCCAATAACTTCATATTTCTCCTCAAACTCCTTGAGCCTCTTGTGGAGGTAATCACCAACCTCTTGGACGTGAGGCAATAACTCTTTGACAATTTCAACTACTTCAAGAGCGGCGGCAATAGCCACTGGGTTTCCACCGAATGTTGATGCGTGCCTTCCAGGTTTGTCAAAAGCTATGTCAGCTCTGTGCACGACACCAGCTAATGGAATTCCTCCACCAATGGCTTTACCGAACTGAATTGTGTCCGGTGCGATGCCAAAGTGTTCAATTGCCCAGAACTTTCCAGTCCTCCCAACACCCATCTGAACTTCGTCGTCTGCCAAAAGAATGCCGTACTTGTCTGCAAGCTTCTTAAGCTCCTTGAAGAACTCCTTTGGTGGAACTACATAACCCCCTTCACCCTGTATCGGCTCAAAGACAATTGCTCCAACTTCTTCTGGTGGAACATGCCTGAAGACGTACTCTTCAATGAACTCAATGACTCTGTTTACAAGTTCCTTGGGATCGGCATAACCGTCAATGTGCCATGGGTTTCTGTATGGGTTTGGGTATGGAACGTGCTCAACCCCGGGCATTGTTGGGAAGAATCTCTCCTGTTGAACCCACTTGCTTGCCGTTAAGCTGAGAACAGCCTGTGTTCTTCCGTGGAATGCATGGTAGAATGCTATGAATCTCTTTCTTCCTGTTCCGTACTTGACAAGCTTCATCATAACTTCGTTAGCTTCAGCACCGCTGTTCTGATAGACTACCTTCTTTGGAAAGTCTCCTGGAGAAAGCTCAGCAAGCTTTTGAGCCAGGATTACAGCGTTTTCATAGAAGAAATCGTTTAAGGCAAAGTGCGTGAACTTCTCGGCTTGTCTTTTTATAGCTTCAATGACCCGTGGGTGCACATGTCCAACATTAAGAACACCAACACCGCTTCCAAAGTCATAGAAAGCATTGCCATCAACGTCGTAGACCATAATTCCTTCTCCTCTCTCGATAACAATCGGCAAGGCATCCGGGTCTTGGGTCGTAACTGCTAAGAGCTTAAAGTTCCTCTCAATAACCTCTTTTGCCTTCGGCCCGGGAAGTTCTTTAACAACAGGTCTCTTCACCATTTTAGCTCACCAAAGAAGAGTTGCCGTTATGCTATATAATTCTATGCTCATTAGTGGACAGCTTTGTTCGAAAAAGTTTCGAGAAAAAGCAGAAAAAGTTGAAATTAGGCACCATTCTTTTCCATCCAGCTCTCAATGAATTCCTTTGCAGAGTTCGCTGCAATTGCACCTTGACCCACTGCTACGGCAATCTGCTTGAAAACATTTGTTATATCTCCCGCGGCGAATATGCCGGGGGCTTTTGTCCTCATGTACATGTCAACGGGTATGTAGCCCCATTCATCTGTAATGCCAAGATGTTTAACGAAGTCCGTCTTTGGCTCGTAGCCGATGAATATGAACACGCCATCAACCTTCTTCTCAAAGACCTCTCCGGTCTTTACGTTCTTAAGCACAACAGATTCAACTTTTTCCTTTCCCTTTATTTCAATTACAACGGTGTTTAGAATTGCTGGAATGCCAGCTTCTTTGAATCTATCTTGGAGAATCTTGTCAGCTCTGAACTTGTCTCTCCTGTGAACAAGTGTAACTTTAACGCCAATGCTGTGGAGGTATAATGCTTCCTGCAGTGCAGTGTTTCCACCGCCAACAACTATCACTTCTTTTCCGACAAAGAGGGGTCCATCGCATGTTGCACAGTAGCTTACTCCCCTGCCCGTAAGCTCCTTTTCTCCTGGGATGTTGAGCTTTCTTGGTTCTGCTCCAACAGCTATAATAACGGTTTTTGCTTTGTAAACTCTACCATTCTTTGTATAAATCATCCAGTAGCATTTTCCTTCATAGTACGGGCATTCTCCCTTTTCAATTCTCTCCACTTCATCGAATATCACATCAACATTGTACTTCCTTACCTGGTCGTACATCCTTCTGTTGAGCTCTGAGCCACTGATTCCTTCCGGGAATCCTGGATAGTTTTCAATGAGATCTGTTAATGCCATGTTCCCCCCAAGATCTTTGCTTATGATTATGGTTTCAAGCCCAAATCTCGCTGTGTAGATTGCTGCTGTATATCCAGCCGGTCCAGCACCAATGATTACAACATCCCAAGTTGTTTTTTCTTCCTTCCCTTTTGAAAAGCCTGTTAAACTGAACATCTTGACTCACCTCCAACCCTACATCCGATTGAACAATTTAAAAGCATTATTGGACAAACTTGTGTAATAATCTCAAAGCAACTTAATCTGCTTATCCAAAATCAAGTGAAGTAGATACCCCATAAATGCCGCAAATCCTACAAACAGCCCCTCTTTCCAATGTAGTCCAAGACCATAAACTGGCAATGCAAATCCAAGCAGACCGTATACACAGGCAAAGCCCACTGAGTGAACTATGCCTCGGTGTTTGGGCATTATTGTGGAGAAAATGTACCAGGAGGCGAATGCAAAAAGCACAGCAATTCCCCAGGCTATCGTTAAATTTGCCCATTCATATTTTGTTATTGAAATTTCACTGAACTTCAGAAAAGCTGAAATTCCAATTGCAACCGCCACAATTGGTTTTGTTCCTCTGTGAATAAGAGCATCTGGATGATCCATGTCCGGCAAGTCGCTTCCTAAGACGTAGAATGCATAACCAAGCGCCATTGCCATGAAACTAAGCTGGAAGGGCACATCTAAGTATGCCCTGAGGAGAGATGCAGTCAAAATAGTAAGGGGATATGTAATAATCCCCCCAAGCACATGCTCATCATAGTTCATTCACTTTCCTCCTCTTTCTTCTCCTGCTCAAGGAATCTTCTAACATAGTCTGGGACTTTATAGTTGCCTTTTGGATCCCCAATGAGGAATCCCAGCCTTATCAGCTCTTCA
Source organism: Thermococcus sp. (assembly GCA_027001105.1). Taxonomy (GTDB): domain Archaea; phylum Methanobacteriota_B; class Thermococci; order Thermococcales; family Thermococcaceae; genus Thermococcus_B. The sequence continues at coordinate 11,420 of JALTMZ010000087.1, read as the reverse complement.
AGCTGTTCATAAACCTGAATGCCTGGCTTTTTAACCTCTTTTGCAATTTGAATATAGCTTACTGGCCCTCCATTAAACTTGTAGACTATCGCTTCAACCAAATCTCTGTAGTCTTTTGGAATCCTTGTTAGGTACTCCTCTAAGTTCTTTGGCTCTTCAAGAATTGTTGTAACAACGTAATCATCAATGGGGTCAAATTTGTGTTTGCTGGCTTCGCTCAGCACGTAATGCAACAGTCTTAAAATCTGTCTGGGGTTGCCTTTTCCAAGTTCATGAATGAGTTTTATCGCCTCCTCGGTAAATGGATAAATGGGATCGTCTGTGTCCCTGATTCTGGCTTTATTTAGCCTCTTCTTGACAAGCTCAAATGTCTCCTCAAGACTCATTGGTCTAAGCTTGAATTCGTAATGTAGACGCATAAAGAATGCAGGAAAAATTTTTGTGTATTCCTCGTAAGCCTCTGGAATGCACGCGAAAGCAACTATGCATCCGGGAGGCATGTTGCTTATGAAGTGCCTCAGCATTTCAAAAAACTGGATTTTTTCGTGCTCCCTTGCACTCTGCATGTTCTCAAGCTCATCGAGGAGGAGGGCAGAATATGGATATTTGCTGAGCTCCTTTGTCAGCATTTCCGCTATATCCCTCGATTTATACTCCTGAGTTGAGGATAACATCTTTTCTAAGCGATCAATAAAACCAAGCTTTCTGCTCAAATTTTCCAAGAATATGTTTGTTCTGCTCTTTGGCGGCTTCATTGAATTAAAAAGATCTCGTGTAATTTTTAAAATGTCATTGGTGTCCACCTTGACGTAGATTGCCTTTCCTCCCCGTTCGCTTATTGCCTTGGCAATACTTTTCAGCCTCTGGGTTTTTCCCATTCCCAAGGGCCCAACGATGGAAAATGCGATTGAGCTTTTATTGCCGATTACCTCGGATATTATCATCGACAGCTTCATATCAACCTCTTGGTAAACATGAATGCTCTCTATGTCCTCGATTCCCTCACTTGCAAGTTCTCCAAAGGGATTCCTTGACAGGCCGTATACCTCATAGGAAGGAGAGGGATAAACTTTAAGTGTGCTTGGCTTTTCCATTTTACCCACCAAGTTTAAATTTTGGAACGTATAAATATAAAAGCTTGTTCATGGGAGGTGAAAAAATGACAACGTTACTCGTTACTGTGCCTTCGGGCAGAGAGGGAGATGCTTCCCTTGAGTTAGAATGGGCATTGGGTGATGTCAAGATAAGGAGAACAAGATGGAGAGGGGTTTTAATCGTTAAAACCGGTCTGAAAAAAGAGGAAGCTTTGAGAATTTTAAAAGACTTTGAGACAACTGCAATTTTCAAGATTGTTCCCCTTGAGAAGTTTGTCAGGAGCAAGAAGGAGGATATAATTGAGGAAGGCTTCAAACTTGCAAAGGCCAGGATTAAAGAAGGGGAAAGCTTTGCCGTTCGTTGTAAAAGGAGAGGAAACTGGATACGCTCAAGCAAAGAAATAGAGATTGAGCTTGGTGCAAAGATCAAGGAAAACTTGAATGCTGTGGTAAACTTGGACAGTCCCGACTGGTATGTGTGGATCGAGGTTTTGGGGAACAGAACAGCGATTAGTGTTATCAGGCCAGAGGAGATAATTAAAAAAGAAGTCGAGCTTTAAGCAATTTCAATTTTGGGTTTGACTGCATATACTGTTTTATCTTCCCCTATACCCTCCATTAAACCACGGTGTCTTCTTACACAGCTTTCACATTCTCCGCAGTGGATTGGCTTTCCATCTTCTGTGAAGCCTTTCGGCATATAGCATGAGTTTGAATACTCGTATTTTGCATTCAGCTTCTTCAAAAGTTTTGCAATGCCTTTTTTGTCGAGATTTATCAGCGGTGCAACGACTTTGACCTCACTCAACGCTCCATATCTCAGCATCTCGTTCATTTTTTCAACGAATTCCGGTGTGTTATCTGGAAAAGTTGCACCTTCTTCTGCGTTGAAGCCCACTATAATGTCCCCTCCACCAAGTGCATCTAAAAGCGATGCTGCCACAGAGATCAACACTACATTTCTCGCTGGAACCCAAACGCTTTTGGCAGTTTCTTGAGCTCTCTTCATGTTTTCTAAGTCTCTTGCTGTAACTCTTGGTGTTTCTCCTCCGACTAATGTAGTCCCCCTAAGCTTGGAAAACTCTTCCAAGAAGTCGAGTTTAATAATTTTGAGCGGGATGTTCAGCTCTTTTGAGAAGAACTCTGCTACCTTGTTTGTTGCTTTCTCCTCGTTGCTGCCATAATTTATCGTGAGCATGATAACTTCATCATAATTCTTCTTTGCCCAGTACAGGCAAGCTGTTGAATCTAAACCGCCGCTGAATAAGACAACTGCTCTCCTCATTTTTATCCCTCCAGGGCTATTCCTACTATCTCCTCTATGCTATTAAATCCTTCCTCATTTAAAAATCTCCCTATTCCTTCATTGATTTCTTTAAAAACTTTAAATCCTCTCAACGAGATTGCGGTTCCAATCTGCAGAGCCTTTGCACCCGCCATTAGAAACTCCACAGCATCCTGCCATGTTATTATTCCTCCAACTCCAATGATATCGATATCAAGAGCTTTTGCTAAATCATACACAGCCCTCAGGGCGATTGGCTTAATTCCTGGCCCAGAGTAGCCACCAACTTTGTTGCTCAAAATAGGTCTTCTCGCGTAGATATCAATTGCAACAGCTTTGAGCGTATTAATCGCGGAGACTGCATCAGCTCCTGCTCTTTCTGCTGCCAGCCCGATTTTTGTTATATCATCAATGTTTGGGGTTAGCTTTGCTATTACTGGCTTATCTGTTGTGTCTTTGACGGCTTTAACGACCTTGTACACCATCTCTGGGTTCTGCCCAATTTCCATGCCATAGCCCTTAGCATGAGGACAGCTTAAGTTGAGCTCAAAGGCATCTGCAACTTCGCTCAGCTTTTCAGCAAGAAAAGCAAACTCTCTCTCGTCTTTTCCGAAGATTGAGACTATTACAGGGAAATCAAATTTCTCATTTTTGAATTCTTCATAAAACGCTTCCCATCCGGGATTTGGAAGTCCCATGGCATTGATTAGGCCATAAGGAAGCTCAACTATCGTTGGATTTTCATAGCCTCTTCTCGGTTCAATCCCAATTGATTTCGTCACAACAGCTCCAGCTCCTTCCTTGTGTGCTCGCCTAAGTAAGTCTGGAGTCATATCTGCGACACCAGAAGCTGAGATGAGAGGATTCTCAAGCTTAAGCTTAGCAATGTTAACACTCAGCATTTTTTACACCTAAAGGTCAAAAGAAGTAGAGAGTTATAAGGTTTTACCTCAATTAGGCTATTTCCTAATGTTTCTCCTCGTCCAATTTGCGAGTTCAGCTATTGAAGGAATCCAAAGCAGGATTATTGTGAGAACTGTAATCGGGAAGAGTAAGGTAAAAGTAAGGGACACAATCAAATTTGGGAATGCTGGAGGCTCTTTGCTAAACAATCGTGAAAGACTGTCAAGATAGGAATAACCAATTAGACCAACTAAACCTAAAATAAGTGTTGAGACTATTTTTACAATCCAAGTCTCAAGAGTAAACGATGAAAACATGAGGAAAACGCCAATAGTTATTATGAACCATCCGAACTCATCTGCATCAGCTTGCTCAAAGTCAATTGAATAATAATAAGTCATAACAATACAATAAATTCCAATAAGAATCAGCGATACAGCGATAATACTAGTAAATTTTTTTGGCAAACTATCCCGTTTCATCAATCATCCCCCTGATATGCCCACCTAATTTCAGACATTTTATTTCGTGTTATAATATTAAAAACAAGGAAGGAGAGTTTATTTGTTATTCTCTTTTAGGATGTATTTTTCGTATTCCCACCAAATGTCTTCGATAAGCATGCTCTTAACTCCATGTTTTTCTGCTACATCTCTTGGTCCAACATTGATGTCAAGGACATCTTTTAAATTAGCAATCCTCACTAATTCTTCCTTTGGGGCAATAACTTTAGCGGAAATGAATCCTTCAATTAGCTTGAAGTCTTTAATGCCATTCTTTTCCTTAAGTTCTTTTCTCAAATGCTCCTCAAGCTTCATAAGCCTTTCTGATTCTTCAACTTCCATTGGATAAGGCATCTGACCGATACCCTCTGGATATGACTTGTACCTCACCGCAATAATCTTGACATTATTTCCTAAGAGCCTTAGAACTTCATATTTCCTTAATGGTCTCTTAAAAGTTATTGTGGCACTAACAATCTCGCCATTCTTAAGAGCATTTAACCTTTCTTTATTCTGCTGAACAAACTGGAGAAGTTCAGTTTTATTCCTAATCACAGGGACGACACTAGCAGTGGAGCCATGGATAATAAGCAATTCACTACCAGTTTTTACCTTATAAGGCTCTGCCTTATCAGAAACCACTAGAGAACAAGAACTGGTCTTTTCTTGAGTAGTGCTTATACTAACTGTAAATGCTGAGCCGAGCAGGAGAATAACGCTAATCAATCCAAAAACTATGCTCTTTTTCATTTCAACCACCTCAAGCAATCACTGTTTTACTATTACCCATGGTACACCAACCAAAACCAGAACAGTATGGTAATGCCCAGTATGATGACACACAATACTCCGATTCACTTTACACAGTAACGTATGTTGAAGCTCTATCTTCTATATCTCTAAAGAACTCAACATGTACATAGTAGTAGTAATTAGCTATAAGGCTGGATTTGTCCCTAAGTTTTAGTTCAAATTCCTCATCTCCACCACAATCCTGTTCCTCTGTCCACATATCTGTTGGGTTAGGTAAGTTTGTCCAGTAAGATCCCACTGGGTAATTATATCCAGCTGAACAAGCATCTGGATTCCAGTAATCCCATACTTCCTTATCTCGTCTTATTTCGTATTGATAATAGGCACCAAGTTCATTAAATGCTTGGAGGTGTTGATCGTCCCACTTAAACCATTGTTCTACTTCCACATACTGGCCAGTTGGGGAGTCATACCAGATGTATAGAGCCCCCACGTAACTTGGTGCCCATAAGTAATTCCTACAGTCGGAAGCTGATACTTTCACAACTCCAGCAATTAACAACCCTAGCAAGACTATTGACAGTGGTTTCCACTCCACTTGACAACACCTCAAACAGTTTTTGCATATGGATTTAACATCTTTGTACTTATAATTTTTTCTTTTACCAGTGTTAATTTGTTATGCTCTTTTTTGTGAGAAAAATCTTTCAAACTCCAGTTTTATTTACCCCATTGCTCAAAAGAAAGATGAGTAAAAGAACGAACGTTTCTGATCATTTAGTTGGACATCTTAGAGAATCAATCAAAACTGGGCACATCTGAAAGGAGTTCACTCCAAAATATCAAACCTATTTTGATCAAATCTTTTCTGGCGAAAAGTTTGTACGGCGGCGGACGCGCCCGAGGGTGGGAACCCTCCTCCAGCGGCTTCCACCGGGACTCCCTCGCCCCCGCTACCCCACGAGCGCCGAACGTCCCGCCTACCGCTGCTCCCTTCCGGGCCTGGCGGGGTTTGGCGGGCAAAGGGCTTCAGCGGAACCCTTCAGCCCCGCCTTGCCCACCGCCAGCCCCGTGGGACGAGGGCTCATTGTTTACCCCGGCTTCCGCCGCTGGATTCAGGAACCGCCCCTCGGGCTTCGGCCCCCGCATGTCGACGGTTTCGGGTTACAGGGGACGCCGAACCCCCCAGCCTAGTCCGCCGCCATTTAAAAGTAGGGATGATAGTTATATAAAGGTTTGGTATAGCCCAAAATTCAACAATCTTATTAGGAAGGAACTCATATATTTACGAGGGCTTAAAAATGACACCACCTGAGGCTTTGTATTATATATTGCTGGGTATGTTCTTGGGAATGACTGGACAGATGATAAGGGTGATTATTGGGATCAAGAAAGTTCAAGAGAAAGCTGTTTCAGAGGGTAGAGAATTCAAAGAAGCTTTTGACATGAAGAGGCTTGTTGTCAGCATGTTAATTGGCGCAACCGCTGGAGTTTTGGGGATTGTTAGCCTCTATTGGGGTGAGCAGGAGATAACCAAGGAAATGGCTCTGGGATTGATTGCAATTGGTTACTCTGGAACTGACTTCATCGAAGGACTTTTCAGAACAAAAATTCAGCCAATGCGGAAAGAAAAATCTACTCCTTCTTCGACTCCCCAGTCATAACTGCTGAAGCTATCATGTGGGCTAATCTGAGAGGCTCTGGAATTAGAGAGCTTTTTTGAGTTATTTTAATTATTTCCTCTGCCATTTTTGGTTCAATTCCATAAGCTTGGTAGAACAGCTTCTCTGGGATTAGCTCTTTTATTTCTCCGCCCTTTCTTAGCAACCTAATCCTCTCTTCAGCATCAGGGAAATGCTTTTTTAGGGCGTTCTCCATGGCTTTTAACTCTGGTCTTTTTCTAATAACAACAATAACAGGTAAACCTGTCTCCTTGCTGAGCTTCTCGATGTCAACGATATTAAAGCCGGCATATGTTATGCCCTTCAGCATTATTACTCTCAAATCTTTAAAGCGGGAATTCACAATAGCGTCAATCATCTTTTCTGTTGCATCTCTCCCGTCAACTTCAATCCATCTTGACAAAATTCCAACAACATCCTGAGAGCCTTTCATGATAACTCCAATCAGAATAGTTTTGTCTCTTCCCACCTTGGATTTAAAAGAAAAAGTACCGTCATCAAAACCAATAACTCTAATTTGAGGTTTTACCTTTCTGATCATTTTGTAACCTCTAACAGCCACTTGAGATATTCCTTATTTACGGTATCAACATCAATTCTAATTATTGCTGGAACTGTGTAAGGGTGCTTTTCCTTCAGCTCTCTTTTAAGCTCATCCCAAAGCTCGACTTTTGTCTTAAGGATTGCACCTACCTCGGTATCCTCTTCTATTTTGCCCTCCCACCAGTAAAACGCCTTATGCTCTCTTAAATTGGCACACGCTACAAGCTTTTTTTCAAGCAGCTCCTTAACTATCCTTTCTGCACTCTCCCAGTCCGGAAATGTCGTATACACGAGTATCATATCACTCATTTTCACACCTCCGTTTATAACCTCCCAAGGATAAACTTAAATCTTACGTTGGGTTATTTTTATCGGGGGTTGTGATGGAGATCGTAAGAGCACATCTAAGAATCTATGGAAGGGTTCAGGGGGTTGGCTTTAGATGGAGCATGCAGCGTGAAGCAAGAAAGCTTGGAGTAAGTGGATGGGTCAGAAATCTGCCAGATGGCAGCGTTGAAGCTGTGATAGAAGGAGAAAGGGAGAGAGTTGAAGCTTTAATTGGCTGGGCACATCAAGGTCCAATATTTGCAAGGGTTACGAGAGTTGAGGTGAAGTGGGAAGAACCAAAGGGAGAGAAAGGGTTTAGGGTTGTTGGCTAAGTTTTTGCACTTATATTTTCCAAGGCAACTTTTTTTGGACAGTATCTGACTTCACAATATGCACATACAAATTTTTCCTTCCTTTTCTCGGGTGTGTGGAGGATAAGTTTTTTGAAGCCTGGTATGTCTTTTATTTTCACAAACACTTCCACAGGCAAGGTTCCGTCTATAACAATATATGCCTTGCTTTCCTCTTGTCTGAGGTTTCTGCTAAAAATCTCCATTATAGAAACGCCGTTTTCTGAAAGTATCTGGAGAACACTTGAAATTGCCTTGGAGTACAGCTCTTTATCAAATTCAATTTCAAGGACTTCCCATCCCATTATTGGAGCAACATCAATCAGGCTGGGCAGAGGAGTTAATCTTTCAAAGATCAGCTTTAGAGGATACGTTTTTTCAATGTACTCAATCGTATGGTAGATGATCTTCCTGTTTACACCAATAACTCTCGATAACTCACTGATTGGAACCTCAACATCCCTCAAATAAATCTTTCCCTTTTTGACACTCAGCCCATTTTCGAATAAAAACTCTGCAACCTTTCTTCTTGCCGGATAATTTTTAAAGTAAGCCTCTAATATGAGCATCATTTTTGCCACCTCTTACTCATAAATGTGTAGAAATGCATATTTAAATCTTTCTCTTCGGAAGATTTTTAATCATGCCTATGGAGGGTAGTACATGCACCAGCAGAAATCCGCCTATGTTTATGGAATCATTACCGTACTTCTCTGGTCGACTGTTGCTTCAGCATTTAAGCTCTCCCTCAGGTATTTGAGCTACTTAAATCTTTTACTTTATGCTTCTTTTACGTCGCTGTTCATCTTCTTTATCCTGCTTATTCTTCAGAACAAACTCTATGTTGTGAAGAAACTGTCCGCCAATAAGTACTCTGCAATCCTCGGATTTGTCAACACGTTTGTTTACTATCTGGTTCTTTTTAGGGCATACTGAATTCTTCCAGCTCAAGAGGCACAGGAGTTGAACTACACCTGGCCAATAATGCTGACTCTGCTTTCAATTCCTCTGCTTCACCAGAGGATTCGGCTTAGAAACATTTTTGGAATTTTTATCAGCTTCTCTGGAGTTTTGATTATTTCAACGCGGGGAGATATAACAGCTCTCAAATTTGCTAATCCTTATGGGGCTTTTCTTGGGTTAATGAGTGCCTTGATCTGGGCGATTTACTGGATTTTGAATCTGAGAGATAAGAGAGATGCCGTGGTTAAAATGTTCTTTAATTTTGCTTTTGGCATTATATACATCTTCTTTTTTGTGGTTCTCACTCATAATATTGTAATACCCACTGCTAAAGGTTTGGCAGGGGCACTATATGTCGGAACTTTTGAAATGGGCGTTACTTTTCTCCTGTGGCTTAAAGCTCTGGAGCTTTCAGAAACAACAGCTCAAATAGCAAATCTTATTTATTTAACACCTTTTATCTCTCTGGTTATAATACACTTTGCAGTCGGTGAGAAGATTTTGATCTCAACCATAATTGGCATTGCTTTAATAGTGGCTGGAATTATTTATGGCGGTGCTGGAAGGAATAACGGGACAATGTAGAAAGGTTTAAATGTTTTTCAGCCGTAAAACACTCTGGTGGTTCTCATGATTGAGGTAGGTGAATATAAGGTTAAAGAAGGGCTATACTACACAAAGGAGCACGAATGGGCTCAGGTTTTAGACGATGGGACGGTTCTTGTCGGAATAAGCGACTACGCTCAAAAAGAGCTTGGCGATGTTGCATACGTTGAGCTCCCAGAAGTTGGAAAAGAAGTTTCTCAAGGGGATGTTCTCTGTGAAATTGAAAGCGTCAAGGCTGTGAGTGAAGTTTACGCTCCAGTCAGCGGTGAAATTGTCGAAGTTAATGGAGAGCTTGATGATTCTCCGGAGAAAATCAACGAGGATCCATATGAGGCATGGATTGCAAAGATTAAGCCGTCAAACCTTGAAGAGGACTTAAAGAATCTCATGACTGCCGAGCAGTATGCTGAGTACTTGAAGAGCCTCTGATTTTGTCTGATTTTGTCTTTTCATATTCCACTTGGAGGTGTTTTTAGTGAGAACTCTAAAAGAATGGGATGTTAAAGTCAAGCTTGTGAGAACTAAGCGCGGAGCAATCCTCCATAAGATTGAGCTCTCTGAAAACCATTTCTTCCTTGAGCAGAACCCACTTAAGGATTCTAAGTATGGTGTTGCTTATAGGAAAATCAAGAACAAATTCCCTGAATTCTACATGTTCTGGGAAATTAAGAACAACCGTTACACTGGAAGGCTCTTAGTTGGTTCATTCCTTGAGAAAGAGGAAATCGACGAGTTCATAACTCTTCTTGCACAAAGCGAGGAGTTCAAGAAGTTCGAGCACATCCTTGAGGAAATTGAAGAGGAGGAAAAGGAGTAGCTCGGCTTTCTTTTTTCATCACATTTCAGATACCCTAGAGCTCGTCATCGCTCACTTTATTATTGTCTCCTGATAAGATAAAGCTATTGGAATTCAAAGGTAAAATAGAAAAGGTCTATCCTCATAAATAGGCTCGGCCAGTATGCCCGTCATCACATCTCAGCTATCGTGAGGCTCCTCATAGCCTTTGGTTATTTCTCGTGAGAGCTGATAAATTTATCTCCTAAGATGCAGAAAAAGATAGAGGAAAATCAAGCATTTTCGCTTTTCTTCTGCAAGTATTCGTGTATTGCTTTTGCTGCTTTTCTTCCGTCTCCCATTGCTAAGATTACGGTTGCTTCTCCTCTTATTGCATCCCCACCTGCAAAAACACCAGGAATCGAAGTCATCAAATTCTCATTCACTACGATAGTCCCTTTCTCTGTAATCTCCAAGCCGGGCGTTGTCTTCCAGATTATCTTGTTTGGAACCTGTCCAATTGCTATAATTACCGTATCAGCTTCAACTGTTATTGTTTCACCTGTTGGAATGATTTTTCTCTTTCCATTGGATTCTTTTTCATCAAGCACTTTCATTTTCATGAATTTAACAGCCTTGACATTGCCGTGCTCGTCTCCAATGAACTCTAATGGACTCACAAAGAACATAAACTTCACCCCTTCCTCCTCAGCGTGATAAATCTCCTCAATTCTTGCTGTCATGTCTTCTCTTCCTCTCCTGTACGCTATTGTGACATCGCTTCCAAGTCTTAGAGCAGTCCTTGCAGCATCCATCGCTGTATTTCCAGCACCAATCACTATTGTCTTTTTGCCCACTTTTATTGGGGTGTCGTATTCTGGGAACTTATACGCTTTCATTAGATTAACCCTTGTAAGAAACTCGTTGGCTGAATAAATTCCGTTGAGGTTTATTCCAGGCACTTCTGGAAGTTTGGGTGTTCCAGCACCTGTAGAAATAAACACTGCATCATATTCCTCAATGAGCTCTGGGATTGTTACGGTTCTTCCAACTATATGGTCTGTCTTTATCTCAACACCTAAAAGCTCAAGCTTCTTGAGTTCTTTTTTCACGATTTCTTTTGGTAGTCTGAATTCTGGGATTCCGTATATTAGGACTCCTCCGGGTTTGTGGAGGGCTTCAAATATTGTAACTTTGTAGCCCATTTTTGCTAATTCTGCGGCGCAGGTTAAGCCTGCTGGTCCTGCTCCAACTACTGCTATCTTCTGCTCTTTCTTTTCGATTTTGGGGATGATTTCCATCAAAAGCTCGTCGTCTATCCCGTGTTGTCTTGCGTAGTCTGCTACGAATCTTTCGAGTTTTCCTATGTTTATTGGATCGCCTACTTTGCCCATTACGCAGACGCCTTCGCATTGGTCTTCTTGTGGGCAGACCCTACCAGTTATGGCAGGCAAAGAATTACAAGCCCAAATAACTTCTAAGGCTCCTCTAATGTCTCCTTCCTTAATTTTGGCTATGAAAGCTGGGATGTTTATGTTTACAGGACATCCTTTAATACATGGAGCATATTTTTCTGGACACTGCAGGCAGCGCTCAGCTTCCATTAAGGCAAGATCAAAGTTGTATCCCAAATTGA
>JALTMZ010000086.1 GCA_027001105.1 Thermococcus sp. | reverse complement strand
GCTTTTCTCTCGGCTATGCTATCGCTTGGGCTGGATATCTTGGGAAACCCGGGGGAGAACAGCAGATATGGGTTGATAATTCTCTCCACATTGATTCCAAAAACTGGGTGAGGATTGGAGCAAGAGTAAAGGCTTTTGGATTGGTTGATTTTGAGGAAGACTTAATTGCATTAGTCTTTCCAAAGGAAAACAGCGTTGCACTATGGCTTGAAAGCTCTGGCTGGGGAATGGAGACAAGGGCGGAATTCCCTTCGCTGGTGCTTAAGCCTAAAGAGAGCAAAACATATGATTTTGAGATTTTCATAGGAAAAATCGATGATTTAAAGGGAACTTTTCCAGAGATTTATGAGATACTAAAGCCACATATTGAAAGACAAAACTACAAAATAACCTTTGAGACTCCCAATTTCCCGCTTGAAGGTGAAGAATTGGAAGTTAAGGTCGAGCTTACTCCACGGGAGCCAGTTAAGGGTTCTGGAACCCTAAAAGCTGAGCTAAGCTGTGGGGAGAGCAGAGAGGTTGACGTCCCACTAGATCAGGTGAGCGTTGTAACTTTAAAGGGAACTGCCAAGAAAAACTGCCAAGTCTCTGCAAGCTTGGAAATCAATGGGGTTGCCGTTTCTTCGGCTAAAGAAGCTTTAAGCGTATTCACAAAAAATGAAAAGCCACTGTATGTGGTTTTCATTTGGCATCACCACCAGAGTCCTGGAGTCTTTCCAAATGGGACTCTTCACGGTCCTTGGGCTTTGCTGCATACGTATAAAGATGAACTGAGCTCATACTATTCAGGAGGGGCTTACTACTTCCATGCTTACATCCTCCAGAAATACCCACAAATCAAGATGACGTATCACCTCTCACCCTCCCTGCTCTGGCAGTGGAACCTAACTGAAACCGGCTGGTGTCAGAGTTATCCTTACTATCAATGCTTTGATAGGGGGAGCAAAGAGGCAGAAAAAGTTAGAGAAACAATGGCACTTTATAAAAATCTCTATCAAAAAGGACAAATTGATATATTGACAAGCTATTTTGCACATCCGATAAGTGGCTACATAGCTGAAAAATATGGATGGTTCAACCTTTTAGACTATGAGCTCTCTTTGGGCATGAACACTACTGAAGAAGTTCTTGGAATAAAGTCCAAAGGAATGTGGCTTCCAGAAATGGCTTTCAGCCCAAAATTGATTCCTCTTTTGGAAAAGCACGGCATTAAATATTTTGCACTCGACGACAGGTGTCATCTGAAGGTTATCTACCCCTATTCCCCATATCATCTCTATAAAATCCAAAATTCCTCACTGTTTGTCCTGTTTAGAGACCATCAGCTGAGCGATGACTTCGCCTTTAACAACAACTTTAGAAATGAGGAGGAAGCAAGGACAAAGGCAAAGAGGATAGTTGAGAAAATTTTAATGATTAGAGAAACGGACCCGAATGCAGAGGTTGTCACGATAGCGGCTGATGGAGAGAACTGGATAATCTTCTCAAACAATCCAGGACTTACAGCGAGATACTTTGAATTTCTACTTCAGTATTTGAACGAGGCTCAAGAAAAAGGCCTCATAAAAACTGCTACTTTTGAGGAGATAACAAAGATCTTGAGGCCATATAGAGATGTTAAACCCTTAGCAACGTCATGGCTATGCTCTTGGGATAAGTGGACCAAAGAAAAGAGAGTAAAACAAGAACCGATGTGGAGAAAAGACGAGGAAGTCTATATATTGCTCCAGGAGTACAGAACCAAATGTGGTGAGGATGTAACCTATAGAAAAGCTCTTTATGGTCTCGCCCAGGCTTTAGACAGTGACTTCTATTGGGCGGAGTTCATTTATGACAAACACGTCTATGCTTGGCTCAACTGGACAGAGAGCTTGATAAAAGAAAACATCGAAAAGTGCAGGGTTCAAGGGATAAAAGAAGAAACGTCTTTATCTTCAACTACCACTGCCCCATCACAACCACCAATAAAAAAGGAAGTTGAAACCCCGATATGTGGGATTGGGACTTTAGCAGTCTTTGCTTTGATTCCTCTGCTCTTAAGAAGGATTTGATCTTACACTTTGAGGAAGTTTAAAATTTCCTCTTTAACTTTTCCCTTTTCCATCTTTGCAATCTCCTCAAGCGAAAACTTTTCCTCAAGCTTTAGGATAAACTTATAACCAAGATAGTAGCCTAAGAACTGTTTTCCAAAGAGCTGATACCATGAGCCGAAAAATGGATTCAAGGCTTCTCCCTTTTTAACCCTCCTCAAGAACTCTTCTTTAAGGAGCTTCTCATGTTCTTCGCACCACTCAAACCATCCCTCTTCCTCAAAATGCCAAGGTCTGCCAGTAATTAAATCTTCAATCCTTTGAGCAAATCCTTCCGTGTAGAGCCATATTATCTGCTCATCTTCAAGCTTTTCTATGTCTTCTCCTCGTAAAAGCCAGTGGACTAAGTGCCCAAACTCATGGGCAATTAACCCCTCAAGCTTGTCATACCATTTAAGCTCTGCAATAGCTTCAAGGCCGAAAAGAATTGAGGGCTTTCCCATGAATTCGGTTACCCATCCGGCTCCGTTCTCAAGACCAACGTAGATTACAATGTTGTAGTCTTTGACGTCAAAGAGTATCTTAATTTTCCTCTCTACCTCTGGGAGAACTTTCAGCAGATTCTCATATGCAAGCTTAAGCTCGTCGGTATCTCTTTTGGTGAGGAGCTTTAGATATTCCCTCCAGTCCATCTTATAGCACTCATAGTCCCACTTAACCTTCTCAAAAAGCTCTGGGTACTCTTGAATGTACCTCAACCAGCTTTCTTCAGTACCATTCCAGTGCTTAAGGAAAGTTGGAAAAGTGTTAAGGAACATTAGAATCCCCACTCATCTTTCTCTTCCAGTGTAACGGTAAAGCTCATCGTTTCAGAAACGTCCCTCCTGAACGGCAAATCCAGCGTACCCTTCAGAATGAACTCCCCGTGACCCATAACCATATACTGTTTACCTAACTTCCTTTTGATTACTCTTGGATCAATGAGTTTGTATCCTCCAGCGATAATTATGTTCTCTTCTGGAAGCATCCTGTAGGAGAACTCAAAGTTGTCTCCCTCTGCAACTGGGATTTCATAAGCACTCTCTGGAGCGGAAATTGCAATCTTAACCTTCCTTGCCTTGTTGAGTGTGGAGTATACTCTACCAGTTATGCTTTCCCCAACGCCTTTAACTATAACTTGAGCGGAGTCATTATCTGTTGATAAAACTAAGGTTCCATTTGCATCCACTTTTCCTTTCTCAGTTAGGAACAGGAAGACAACATCCTTGTAAGGCTCGCTGAGTATTCTTACAGCTGGAGCGCTTACAAACCCTGAACCATCAGACAATATTGCCATTCTGAATTCGGCATTTACAAAGGGAATATTTGAAGCCCTTGCAGTCCCAGCTGGAATAAACTCTCTCGATACATGGTAGCTTCTACTCTTCCCGCTGCTACTCCACCATGCTTTCATGTTTAAAATCCCATACTCAAATTCAAGCTCCTCCGGGAATGAAATGCCACTTTCTGAGATGCTCGCTATGGAGAATAGGCTTTCCGCTTTTTTTGCTTGTTTTAGAATGGCATGCTGAAAGTAAAATCCTGCTACAAAGAGCAATGTGGCAAACACCATAAATCCGAGAAGGAAAACTCTGCCCTCTGAAGTGTGGGTGTAAACGAAGACTACAGGAAATAGGAAGAGTATAAAGAACACTACGAGAATTGCTGAAATAATTCCCCCACCTTTAGGTTTAATGAGAATTGTTTTCATTTCGATCCCCAGATTAATTGGGATTATAAATATATCTCCTTTTCTTAAGAGCGGATTCTCAGCCATTCAATTATCATCTTATGGAACTCATCTCCCCACTCCGGATCTTCGAATATCTCATGATATGCCCCTTTGAACTCTTTGAGCGTTTTATCTTCAACTGTCAAGTTTTCAAACAGCTTTCTCGCCCCTTCTGGGGGTGTTATGACGTCTTCAGTACCTATTAGGATTAGTATGGGAACTTTAATTTTCTCGGCATCTTTGTGTGCTTTTTCCATATTTTCAAAAATACTCTTCCCCAAAGCTGCTGAAATTTTATCATGTACGAGTTTATCTTCAATATATTTCCTAACAGCCTCTTTGTTTCGTGACAGTAAATTTGGATCAATTCCGTTGCTTAAAGTTAGAGTGGGAACAATGCTTCCAAGTACCTTTGCTAAGAGTATCATAAAGCTCGGGGTCTTGGGGCTTTTTTCCAAGGCTGGTGAAGAAGCTATGACTCCTCTAATCTTATCTGGTCGTGTTTGTGCATATCTAATGACCGTTAATCCACCTAAGCTGTGTCCAAAGAGAAAGGGCTTCTCTCTAATTTCGCCGATGATTTCATCAATAATTTCCATAGCCTGCTCAATTGTTGCATGTCCCCTTTTACCTCCGCTTTTCCCATGTCCGGGCCAGTCGAAGGTATAGACGGCAAATCCCTCACCCACAAGCATGTTTATCAGCTTCTCATATCTGCCGCTGTGCTCCCCAAGACCGTGAACAAGAACAATCCATCCTCTTTCAGGAGTTCCAAATTTAACCCTGTATATCATCGAAAACACCAGATAAAAAGTTGGGGAAAGAGGAATAAAAATGTTACTTAGGCAGACAAGTTTAATATTGACAGGCCCAAGCCGAGAACGTTATAAACTCCGAAGGGATAGATAAATTCGTGAGTTGGGATGGAGGAGAAAATTAATGAAATCTTGGAGTTGCTACCATTTATTGATAACAACAATGAGAAAATGAAAATAATAAGCACTCTTCTAAGGATTTCTCATGGAGATCAACAGTTGCTATCTTTAGGATTCGACACTGTTGAAGCAATTAAGGACGATTTAACGAGAATTCAATCGCTTCTGAGCTTAGCTACTGCGGTTAAAGATGCAGACGTTGGTCTCTACAAAGGGCTCCTTCAAATGGCGATAAATGAAGCAAAGAAGCTTGCCAATCCTAAAGAAAAGGCGATGGCATTATCCGATATAGCTGTGGAGGTTGTCACATTTGATGAAACACTTGCCCTTAAGCTCGTTGAAGAGATATTAACTTTGATCTTCAAAATAGAACTCAAAGAGGACAAAGTTGCAGCAGTAATGTACTTTCTGAAGGATTTGCTTAAGAGTGAAGATATTGAAGGGGCAATTAAAGTCGCAAAGAAAATTTCAGATCCCTATTATAGGGCAATAGCATTTAGCGAGATTGGGAAAGCCCTTGCAGAAGCTGGCATTCAACTATATCTGTCAGTATTCTCTCAGGCATTAAAAAGTGCTTCAGAGATAGAGAACTTTGTCATGAGAGAGATGACGTTTGGAGAAATAATTTCAAAGCTTGCAGAAGCTGGAAAAGTTGATGAAAGTTTAAATCTTATAGAGAAGTTAAGGGTAAAAGAAGCTCAGATTCAGGTTCTTGAATCAGTTATCCTGAGGCTTATAAGCGCCGGAAATCTAACCAAAGCTTTAAACCTCATAATGCTGATTGATGACAGAAAAAAGAAACTTAAGCTTCGAGCGTTGAGCGTTAGTGCACTCATAAAAGCTGGTCACTATGAGGAGGCGTTAAAAATCGTTGAAAGCCTTAAAGATCAAATTCATAAAGATTTAGCTTTAAGCGAAATGAGTGTGGCATTGGCGGAGAAAGGTGAATTTGAAAGGGCATTGCAAATCGTTGGACATATACGAGATGGCTATTATCGTGGGAGAGCATTTTCTATAATCGGCTTGGAGCTCTTCAACAAGGGAAGGGATGGATATCAGGTGTTGTTTGAGAA
>JALTMZ010000085.1 GCA_027001105.1 Thermococcus sp. | reverse complement strand
TGGGGATTACAAGGAAGTTTTCAAAGCACTGATAAAGCATCCAAGAATTTTACTTAAGCCAAAAATGCTTAAACTTTTAAAAGAGGCTCTTTAATATTTAGCAGCTTTTTATTTTACAAAATTTTTTATCTATGTCCATTGAATATTGCTATTTTGGAAACTTTTTTTATAGAATTAATAAGAGTTTAGTAATGGTCTGCAGTTGGAGGGCTAAAAATGGGATTAGGATATAAGCTTGCTGTGCTACCCATAGTCGGCGGGTTCATTGGAAAGGGCATAGTTTCCGCTTCCGAAGGTTCAGGGTTTTTGACAAATATTGGGATAGCCATAGTAATTATAGGGATGCTCGCATATATCGGATGGATTTCAGTAAAAGGCTTCATCATAGGTTTTCATCCCGAGGAAAAAAGGGAAGTGTTTATTTCCCTTTTAGTATGGCTGGCATGTCTATTTTTGGCTATAGGGCTGATCTTTAGATAAATTTTCTATCTTTTTTGCATCTGATATCAAGACAGATTTCGTATTCTCTATTTTTTTCTCTGATCCTCACTATCGGGGCACCACATTCTGGGCAAACTCTTCCTGTTGGAATTATTTTTCCCCTCTGAAGAAGGGGATATGTGACATCGCAGCTGGGCCAATTTGAACAACCAACAAACCTCTTTCCTGTTTTTCTGTTATATCTCACAACTAAATCTCCACCACATTTGGGACATTTTCCCACAATTATTGGGTCATTATTTTTCTTTTCATTACCTTCAACAGCCTTTTTTATGGCTTCTTCCTCAGTTGTCAGCTCTTTAGCAGTATTTTTCTTTGATTTTTTTGTTTTCTTTTCTTCACTCTCAATGAGTTTTTCCATCAGTTCTCTACCTATGTCAAGCTCTTTTGCTTTAAACTCCCTGAGAATTTTTATCAGCTGTTCCTTTGCTTTTTCAATAACTTTATCTTTGCTAAGTTTCCGCTTCATAATTTCCTCCATTTTTTCTTCGAATTCTCTTGTAAGCTCAACACTTACAATCTCTGGCACGTTCTTTTCTAATGCCTCAATTACCTTCATGCCAAGAGGAGTTACCTTAATTTTCTTCTTTCCTTCAATATACCCTCTCTGGTAGAGTGTCTCCAAAATTTGTGCCCTTGTTGCCTTTGTTCCTATTCCCAAATCCTCCATTTTCTTGATAACACTCGCTGGAGAGTACCTTGCAGGAGGTTTTGTCTTCTTTTTCTCACGCTTGATTTGAATAACCTTGACAGCTTCTCCCTCTCTGAACTTGGGCAAAATAACTTCATCAAAGCTGACATATTTACCGTAAATTTTAAGCCAGCCTTCCTTTACTGTTCTTGCTCCGCTCAAAATGAAGCGATGATTGTTTGAGTTTATTATGACTTTCATAATCTCCCTAACTGCCGGGTCTGCAAATGCAGCCAAAAATCTTCTAACTATTAAATCGTAGATGTTCTTTTCCTCTTGAGTTAGCTCTCCGGGTTTAGGTAATTCACCGGTGGGGTAAATTGCTGGATGAGCTGGATCATCTTTTGACCCCTCAACTGGTTTTAGCTGAGGTTTACCCAAAAGCTCATGGGCAAAAGGTTTATATTCAGGGATCTTTGCGAGGCTTTGAATTATGTATTTGTAGTTTAGATTCTTAGGGAGCTTCTGAGAGCTTGTACGTGGATATGAGCAGATTCCCATTTCATACAGCCTTTGTGCAATGTCTAAGGTCTTCTTTGGAGAATAACCAAAAGCAGAGTAAGCTTCTCTCTGGAGTGTTCCCAAGTCAAATGGATGGGGGGGATTTCTCCTTTGCTGTTTGACTTCAACTTTCTCGACAAAAGCTGGCCCTTTCTTAGCCTCTTGAACAATACGCTTTGCTTCTTCCTCATCTAAGATGCGCTCTTTTTCGTAAGTAGCTGTATACTGCTTCCCGTTTTTCTCCAAAATCATCTTTATGACCCAGTATGGGGTTGGCTTGAAGTTTGCAATTTCCTTTTCCCGCTCAACTAAGAACTTGAGCGTAGGCCCTTGGACTCTACCCGTACTTAAAATCATCCATTTGCCACTTGCACGCTTTATGGCGTGTGTTAGAGCTCTCGAAAGGTTGACACCCCAATACCAATCAAGAACATGCCTGGCTATTCCAGCATCTGCCATTCCAAAGTTTATTGTCGGCTCAAGGTTGTACCACGCCTTGAGGATGTCCCGCTTAGTTAATGCGGAGAACTTCATACGCTTTGCTTTCTTTGGATCAATACCACAGGCGTATTTTAGTGCTGTATAACCAATTACCTCACCTTCAGTATCATAATCACAAGCAATAATAAATTCGTCAGCTCTTTTTGCAAGCTCTCTCAAAGCTTTGATGTAATCTTTTGCATAACTCTTACCTTTTTCAGCAACATAGACTGGAACCCATTCAATATCAAAAATTGGATAGCCATATGTTTTGGTTTTCGGAGCCAATGTATAGAGATGACCAACTGCCGGAGCTACGATAATCTTCTTTCCATCACGGATTAATTCATAATAGGGAACTCCATAAAGTGTTTTTCTTATTGGTCTCCTTTCAGCAAGAGCATATGCAATCTTTTTCGCTACATTCGGCTTTTCTGCTATGATCAGGGTGACCATAGTAACACCTTGAGACAGTTGAAAGGGATATTAAAATACTGTGTGGCGCAGGGTATTTATATGTTCCCGGAGAGGTTTATAAAGGTGACCTCAAATGAATGCACACCCAGAAGTTAAAAAGCTGAAGGATATGGTGGAGTATCAGGAAGGTGCAGTGGTGAGTAGAACCATAATAGATAAGAAAACCGGCACAGTAACGATTTTTGCGTTCGATAAGGATCAAGGATTGAGCGAACATACTGCTCCTTTTGATGCACTTGTTTATATCTTAGAGGGCAAAGCTGAAGTTGTGATTTCAGGGAGATCCTATTACCTCGAAGAAGGAGACATGATAGTGATGCCAGCCAACGAACCTCACGCTTTAAAGGCGGTAGACAAGTTCAAGATGCTCTTAGTAATGATAAAGGAGGAATGAACTCATCTTTTCTCTTTTCTAAACCCTTTAGTCTTTCTGGAGTGGGGGAAATTTGGGGGGCATTAAAGATGTCGCCCCCCTGGGGGTCCCGAGGTCATCGCAACCCAATACTCCTCGGGCATAATAATGTAGGAGCCAAAGGCTTATAACCGTTAACCCTGCATGGAATATACAGCGGGTGTGAGTAATGAGCGGAACGATAAGTAAAATTGTGCGATTTGAGGATGAGGAGGAGTTTTTGGCAGATATGGAAAATATCATGGAACGCTTCACATACTTAACAAGCCGCTATGGAGGAGGGAATGTTATTGAAGGGTTTCTTCTGTGGGACTATGTGGGAATTCAGGATGATGAGGGGATAAAGATATTCCGCATTGGAGAGTTTCCGTACATTGAGGGCACGCTTAAAGTTGATTATGGAACCTTGAGAATTTTAGAGAGGTATTTTGATGAAATTGAAAGTCGTTGGAGTGATTTAAGCGTTGAGGAAATTGATTATTTCATTAAGATGCTCAATGAAGCATTGGAGCGGGAAATTGTGTTCTATGAGGCATATGACTTAGGCTTAAATAGAGATGAGGCATACCTAATTTTAAATATTAAGGCACTCCATTATCTTGACCGGGTAGTGGACGCTGAAGATAGAGAAGTTTTGGAAGAAGCCGTGAGGCTTTTAATGAAGTACGTTTGAGGTGGGTTTCATGCTGTTCAAAAAGAAAGGGCTCTTCACAGTTAGTGATGCAATGAGGGTAGTTGAGATTGCGAGCAGGAAAAATGCAAAAGAGATCATAGTAATGTGTGAGGCAATCGACGAAGATGCAAAGAGGAGGTTGTGGGACTATGCAAATGCGGTGAGGCTGATGGCAGATTTAACTGGAGAACAGAGAGAGGTTAGAGTTGAAATTCTTGAGGGCTATGTGAGCGATAAGGTGAAGGGAATTGAGCTATAGGCTTATTTTAGCTGAGATCTTTAATAGCTGGCAGGGCGAAGGCGGGAGTGTGGAGGGGTCAGCTTTTGGTAGAAGACAGATTTTTGTCAGATTTGCTGGCTGCAACCTTAGATGTGTGTGGTGCGACTCAAGGCAGTTTATAGAAGCCTCAAAAGTCCTACAGTGGCGCTACGAGATTGAGCCTTTTTCTGGAAAATTTGGATATAAACCCAATCCAGCCAGCTTAGATGATGTTGTTGATGCTATCTTGAGCCTCGATACAGGAGACGTCCATTCGATCAGCTACACTGGGGGAGAACCAACTCTACAAATTAAACCTTTGAAAGCACTAATGGAAAAATCGAGTGAACTCGGCTTTAAGAACTTTCTCGAAACCCACGGAGGTTTTCCAGAGAAGATTGCTGAGATTGCCCATCTCGTCGATTACGCAAGCGTTGACATAAAGGATGAGAGCGCAAGAGCAACGGGTGCATGGAGAGATTTAGTGATGAGGGAAGTTGAGAGCATTAAAATCTTAAGGAAGGCTGGTGCAAAGGTTTATGCTAAGCTTGTGGTTACAAAAGACACCAAGCTTGAAAACATAGAATGGTATGCTTCCCTCCTCAGAGGCATCGCTCCTCTTGCAATTCAGCCAAAGGAACCAATTGATATCTCCCAAAAACAGCTGATGGAGTTTTATAGAGCTGCTGCTAAAATCTTAGGAAGAGAAAACGTTGGGCTAAGCTTTCAGGTTCATAAGTACTTGAATGTTTTGTGATTTAACATTTTTAAACTTCTCCTTCAATGTATGTTCAGGCGATGATGTAGATTGGCCTTTGGGGTATTGATGCCCTAACCGGTAAAGCTGAGCCTCGAAAAACTTTTAAGTTTGCCTTCATTATCTTTTCTGGTGGTAATTATTCAAGTGCTCAAGTGCAAGAACTGCGGTGCGCCTCTTGAGCCCACACCTGAAGATATAATCATTGTATGCCCTTACTGTGGATTCCCAAATGCTTATGATGAGCTTTTTGAGAAAGGAAATGTTTACTTTGTTGATAGCGTACCTAAGAAGGAGATTTTGAGACTTTTCTGGGAGCGCATGAGAAAAGATAAAGATTTCATTGGACTTAGAAGCAAAATTCAAGTTGTTAAAATTGAAGGTGCCTATATTCCTCTATGGTTTGCTAAGGTTCGTGCTTGGGGTTATGTGCAATACGAAACTCATGAAGAGAGAAATGGTAAAGAGGAAGCTGTCATTAAGTTTAAAGATATTGATGACCACTATATCGTGTGCATTTCAGGTAGGAGGGGAGTTTACGACATTGCGGTTGAAGAGCTCACAAAAAAGCTTCAAAAGGGCTACATAATCTCCCAAAATATGATAGAAACCTTGGGCTCAAAAATCCAGCTGCAACCTTTAAAGAATCTAAGTATAGAGAAATGGGAAAGCCTCAAACTTGAGTTTCTTAATGTTGAATTTGGAATAAGTGAAGCTAAAGAAGTTGCACTGGATAGCGCTTCTGACATGGCAAAGGCTTACCATGTTCCAGAAGAAGGGAAGCTGGTATCCTTCAATTTTAGCGGCAAGGTCGAGGATATGATACTCGTATTTTATCCACTCTGGAAAGTTTATTATGACATAGAGGGCGGAACATACTTTATAGCGTACGATGGGCATAGAAAAAGAGAAATTCTTGCTCTTGAGCCAAATCGGATATGGAGAAAGATAAGCTCTCTCATTGCCGCAGTATGTGATGTTGCTATAGTTGGATTATTCTCAGCCTTTTTCGGCAATCCCTACTTTTGGAGATTTGTAGCTGAGGCAAAGAAAGGTGCTGTTCTGATTTTAGCTTTTGTAATTTCAGCTTTATACTTTGGATT
>JALTMZ010000084.1 GCA_027001105.1 Thermococcus sp. | reverse complement strand
CTGTTAATGGTGTTGCACCAGTTGCACCGTCGTCTCCAAAGATGACTAAGTTGCTCTCCTTTGCAAGTTCAAGGAATGCGTTGTCATTTGCTATCAATGTCGGAATTGCATTTACGAAAGCAGCTCCACCGACTTCTTTTGCATACAGCGAAGCAGCATAAGCGTAAACTTGTGTTGCTGTTAGTCTTTCTCTGTCATCGTTTTCTATGGCTTTGATTAGCTCCTCTTTGTTGTTGAACGGCTTAAATGCCTCAGTTGTACAGACATTAACAATGACATCGGGCTTGAGCTCTTTCCACTCTTCAACAATCTTTTCTACGGCTTCTTTGAGGGTCATTTTGTCCTCTAAGCCCTCTGCCTCAATTGGAAGGTTGCGAAGGCTTCCCAAGTGAATGCCCTTTCTGACTACAACATTCTTGAGGGTCTCTGGGATTTCGTCTTCCCAGTACCTCTTGACAACCTCATAGAGAGGTCTTCCAATCTTGCTCTTATCAACATCATAAGAACCCACAATCTCAATATCCTCCACTTTTATTGGCAATTCATTTGCCAGTGGAATTCCATAATAGCCGAGATCTCCTCTTTTGATTCGCTCAACTCCTATTGCAAATATGCTTCCGACATATCCCTGACCGAGTATGACAACCCTCGCCATCATCGCCACCTCCGTTTTTGTATGTTTTATGTATGTTAAATATTTTTTGTTTATAAAAATTTTTATGATTATATAATATGGGAAGCTTTTGTCTGGCAGAGGTGCAAGTACTGGAAGCCTTAAAACTCGGAATTGCACAGGGTATGGTCGCAATACAGCGAGGAAAAACTTCCAAATATTTATTAATATTAGTTTGATTTTTAAAGATTTCGAACGTTCTACTCTCAATACTACTCGCAAAAGTGGGCATAACTCCTTTTTAACCCTCAGAAGTCCACAAATTTTATAAATAACAAAAGCTAACTAAAATATGACTCCGATCTGCTTTCTTAAATAACCTTCTTTGGAGCCTCTTCGGCTCTGACTTTTAAAACCGATAGTAGGTGAGGACAATGAAGGCAAAAGCCGTATGGTTGGTTGCAATATTGCTTCTCGGAGTGATTGCCAGCGGTTGTATCGGTGGTGAGAAAGAAACAGCCACTCAGACAGCGGGTAAAGTTCAGCTTACTGGAGACTTTACAAAAGATGTAGTGGCAATAGGTAAGGTTCTTGAGCAGAATGGTATTAGTGAAGTCAAGTTCTCTGCATGGGGTTCAGGTGACCCCAACAGTGTCATGAGAGTCTATGGTATTGTTGAAGCAGCGAGAAGGATAAACAAAATCTGGGAAGAGAATGGTATTAAAGTGAAAATTGTGATTACAGACACGCACTACGTTGCATCTTTCCAAGATGCCTATAAGGAGTACCTCAGCAAGCAACCACTTGGACAAGCTGGAGACTTCTTTGTGAACTCCTATGCATTCCTCCCGACACTGGCAGATGAAGGCTACATTCTTGACATAACGGACTATGCAAACGCCTATAAGAGCGTCATTGATGATTTTTACCCATCACTCATAGAGGCTTCAAAGTACAAGGGAAGGCTCTATGGTCTGCCCCAAGATACAGAAGCAAGACCACTCTACGTTAGAAAAGATGTTGCCGCAAAGATTGGACTTGACGTGAACACCCTTCCCGAAAAGGTGAAAAGTGGGGAGTTTACATGGAGCGATGTCTACTACTGGGCAAAGAAGGCAAAAGAGAGCGGTGCTGCTGAATGGGGATTGATCCACAGAAAGGGTTCAGCTCACCCGGACCTGATACAGTTTATCTTCGCCTTTGGCGGAAAGCTTTACGATCCAAACACCGGAAAGCTCGTCGTTGATGTTCCAGCTGTGTACAAGTGGCTCTACGTTGAGTGGAAGTTTGCCCAAGATGGCTTGCTTCCAAAAGACATAATGAGCTGGGACTGGGCTAAGCAGATTCACCCAACAATTGTTGAAGGAAAAACTCTCTTCGACATAGGTGGTACATGGTACTGGACAGAGTGGCAGACAAAGCAGTACTATCACGGCAGGGGTCTGAAACCTGAGGAAGTTAAAGAATGGTTTGCCTACACTTTATTCCCGGCTGGAGAAAAGGGAGACAAGCCAGTAACACTCAGCCAGCCCTTCATTTGGATGATAAACTCAAAAGCCGGTGCCCAGAATCCGAAGTACGACGAGCTTAAAGATGTTTACCACATGCTTGCATTCCTCATGATCATAAAGGCGAGCGATCCAGACATCAATGCAATCCACAGCGTTATCTCAGCACACCTCCCAGTTAGAAAAGAGGCAGCAAAGCTTATTAAAGACGAGAAGTGGCTCAATGACTTGAAGAACCTCAATCTCGACTTGGATCCGACAGTTAAGGATAACATCAAGAACATTGTCCAAGCGACGGTCAATCCAATCAACGCACAGTTCTTGGCAGATGTCAGCTACATGCTTGAATACACGCATTTAGCCCCGGCACATCCAAAGTATCCAGCACTGGCAGATATCTTCAAGGAAGCGGTTGATAAGGTCCTCAGAGGTGAAATGACACCAGAAGATGCCGTTAATTACATTATCCAGAAGGTTAACGCTGATCCAGAGCTCAAGGAGAATGTTGAGATACAGGGAGAGATTCCAAAGAACTGGAAGTTTCCACAGTGAAGAGGTGGGAGCATGAATAAAATTAATAAGGAGAAGTTTACAGCCCTTTCCTTTTTTCTTTCTCCAATGCTTCTGATGGTTGTGCTGTTCTATTTGATTCCGCTTATTATGACGGTCTATATAAGCTTCACCCAGATGCGGAACTGGAATGTTGAGAGGTATCTTAAAGACTTTGTTGGGCTTTATAATTATGAGCGATTGTTTTATATGTTTCAGCATGATCCAACTTTTAAGGCTGTGCTGCTAACCACAATAGTTTTCGTTGGGATTACGCTCATAATTAACGTTTTTGGTGGTTTGGCATTAGCCTTAGCTACTTTCTTCATAAGCGAAAAGCCAGCTTCAAGTTTTAGGCTTCTCTGGCTTCTGCCGAGAATGTCTCCAATAGCTGTTTACAGCCTTGTTTGGTATTATTTCTTCCATGGAAGTGAAATTGGGACATTGAACTCAATTTTAATGAAGCTTGGAGTGATTTCTCAGCCAATTCCCTGGGGCCAAACTGTACCTTGGGGAGCATGGAGCATAATTATTTTTGTGAACGGTCTTGTTGGTGTGAGCTTTGGCATGATAGTCTTCACATCAGCTTTGAACCAGATTCCAAGGGAGCTTGTAATTGCTGCAAGGGTTGATGGTGCATCAGCTTGGGAAATTTCAAGAAAAATCCTAATTCCCCTTACAAAGTGGCACTTCCTCTATGTGTTAACATGGCAGTTCCTAAGCCTGCTCACCACGTATCCGCACATCTTCCTTCTTGTTCAGTGGGACTTGGTGAACAGGGACTACGGAACAACTCTTGCATTGTATGTGTTCAACACAGCCTTTGGTAGAGGAGAGCAGGATCAAGGATTGGCGGCAGCGGCAGCAGTGATATTGTCAATCATTGGCGTGATTGGAGGATTTGTAACCCTGAAAGTTCTACAATTTGAGAAAATGATGAAAAGACCAAGGGGTGACTTCTGATGAAAGATGTAGAAACAAGACCGAGCAGATATGAGTGGGTGATTATTCTTGCAATCCTCTTCGCAAGCTTGCCTTTGATCCTCGGCTTTTCTCTGTTAGTGCTATCAAGCTTCAGCAAGGAGATGGTTACCAATTTGGATCTAAAATCATTCCACTTTACTTTAGAGAACTGGATTAATGTGTTTCAAGGAAAACTGGCAACGACAGGTGGGATCAGAACAAACATACTGAAAGTTACATTCCATACCCTTGTGGTTGCTCTTGGAGTTTCAGGGGTTGTAACATTCATAAGTGCCTTGGCTGGATACTCACTTTCAAGAATTGACTTTAAAGGGAGAAAGCATATGATGATTCTGCTCTTAATTCTTCACGCCTTTCCGGGAGTTGCATTAATTGTTGGTGTTTACTTGCTCTACCGTTTGACATTTCCACAGAGCCCAGACTTGATAAGGCTTTACTCATTCTTCTACGTGATACTGGCAAGGGCGGCTCTTGAGATTCCGATGTCTGTCTGGTTGATGAAGGGCTTCTTTGACACGATACCTTGGGAGTTTGAATGGTCGGGCATAATTGACGGAGCATCAAGGATAAAAGTCTGGTGGGAAATCATGCTGCCTTTAATTAAGCCGGGAATCTTGGCTGTTGCACTCTTTGCATTCTTGGCTGGCTGGCAGGACATAATCTACGTGAGAACTTTCCTCATTGATCAGACCTTAGCGACATTTATTGAGGCAAACATCGAAGCTGAATACACACACATGCCGCTGGTAGCTGCGGCTGGAACCCTTTATCTGCTTCCAACTATAATATTCTTCCTTACGGCTCAGCAGATATTACTGCAGGGTTATTCAGGTGGAATCAAAGGTTGAGGTGGTTGAAATGGTTAAGATTACCCTTGAGAATATAACCAAAAAATTTGGAGACTTCACGGCTCTGGACAATATTAATCTAAAAATCGATGATAGAGAGTTCATGGCATTGTTAGGTCCTTCAGGAAGTGGAAAATCCACTTTGCTCTACACAATAGCCGGGATTTATAAACCGACAAGTGGGAGAATTTACTTTGATGATCGGGATGTTACAGAGATTCCACCAAAAGATAGAAATGTTGGCTTAGTCTTTCAGAACTGGGCACTTTATCCTCACATGAAGGTTTTTGACAATATAGCGTTTCCTCTTGAGCTGAGAAAAGCTCCCAAGCAGGAAATTGAGAAGAAGGTTATAGAAGTTGCAAAGATGCTTCACATTGAAAACCTGCTTGACAGATATCCATGGCAACTCAGCGGTGGTCAGCAGCAGAGAGTTGCAATAGCGAGAGCTTTAGTCAAAGAGCCTGATGTCCTGCTTTTGGATGAACCTTTAAGCAACTTAGATGCTTTGCTTAGAATTGAGGTTAGAGCTGAGCTGAAGAGACTGCAGAAGGAGTTAGGCATTACGGCAGTTTACGTTACTCACGACCAAGCTGAGGCGTTAGCAATGGCTGATAGAATAGCTGTGATTAGGGAAGGGAAGATACTCCAAGTGGGGACTCCAGATGAGGTCTATTACAAGCCAAAATACAAGTTCGTTGGGGGATTCCTTGGAAATCCACCCATGAACTTCGTTGAAGCGGAGGTTGAAAATGGCTACTTAAGGATTTATGAAAGCAGGATACCGGTTCCTGCTCAGTATAGGGGACTGATTGAAAAGCTCGGCATAAAGGAAGTGCTCCTTGGATTTAGACCGCATGATGCAGAGGTTGTAAAGGGCATCAGTGAAGGGTTGGTTGGAGAGGTCTACTCTTTCGAACCTCTTGGAAGGGAGCAGATAGTCACTGTTTCCGTTGATAAGGCTTTTGTTAAAGTGTTTGCACCAGAGGGAGAGCACTTCACATTTGGAGAGAAGGTAACGGTGAAGATCAGAGAAGACAGGATTGTTCTATTTGATAAAAAGACAGAAAAAGCTCTGGAGTTTTTGGTTTAACCTCTCTTATTTTTCCATACCAGCCAAACTGTCGCCACTATTCTAAGATTTGTTAAGACTGCTAATAGAACAAAGAGAGCTTTTATTTGCCCGGTTAAGCAGAATAGCATTGTTAGGAATATCCTTTCGTCCCTCTTTCCGATAAGGTACCGCATTGCAGATATTTCTTTGTAAATGTCGCTTCCATACGCTGCCTTATAACGCTCCGTTGAATAGCTCACCATCGCAGAGCCAAAGATTGCTGTCACAGCTATTGCCCACCAGAGTGGTTCTTTAA
>JALTMZ010000083.1 GCA_027001105.1 Thermococcus sp. | reverse complement strand
AGTGCTGATTTAGAGGATCTTGCAAAGAAGACAAAGATTTCAGTTAAAAGATTGAAAAAATTTGTGAGCCAGATTCCTTGACCCTTCATTTTTATCTTTAAATTTGCCCCACTTTTGACAACTTAACCTTTGAAAAATAGAAACTTTTATCTTTCTCAAAATCTAAGTATATTTGGTGGTATTATGAAAAAGGTTGAAGCCATTATTAGGGAAGAAGATTTTGAGAAAGTTAAAAATGCCCTCAGGCAGCTTGGTATTGTTCCATTAACTGTGTACCCCGTTAAAGGCAGAGGAGTTCAAGGGGGAGTCCCTCCTTATGATTTGTTGCCAAAACTCAAAATTGAAATTGTGGTTAAAGATGAAGATGTTGATAAGGTTATAGATGCAATAATTAGAAATGCAAGAAGGGGAATTCCGGGAGATGGAAAGATATTTGTTCTCCCGGTTTATGACGCAATAAGAATAAGAACTGGAGAAAAAGGAAACGACGCATTATATTAGAGGAACGCATGTCTGTGCTTATAGAGACCATAGGCGGCATAACCGAGTAAAGCTACCTCAATTACTCCCAGCACGAGCAGGAATATTACTGCAAACTGGGCAAATCCTATACTTTTTCCCATCTGCTCTGCTATTCTTGCGAGCTCTCCTGGAGTTGTAAGTGCCCAAATGCTGTACCTAATTGTTAAAGCCCCCATCACCAGTGGAATTGGAATTACTGCATATGCCAGCATTAATCCAAGGCTACCCCTCTTTTTCATGCTGAAGAGGGAGAGTAAAGCGGGTATTACCAATATTAACGCAGTTATGGCATATGCCGGTCCAAAGATACCTGAGATTATGAAAAACGGGACTAACCCGTAAAGATATGCTTTGTAAACTTTGTTCAGCTCTTTAATTTTTCCTGAAAAATCATAAGGTGCAGCTTTTGAATATCTGTTGATCCTTTCAACATCTCTAACATACTCTTTTTCTCCAAGGCGGTCTATTCTTTTATCATAGGTGTTATTTTTTAGCTCCACTGCCCTCCTATGGAAGAATTCGGCAAGCTCTACATTATCAACAACCACATCAGCAGAAAGCTCTTCAAAATTTCTTGCGGCTTCATCCAATAACCTCAAAACTTTCTGCCTATTTTTTTCTGAAAGTGCTTTTAAGTTTAGCACCCTCTCCTTTGTCTGTTTGAGAACGTCTGCAGTCTCTTTAAGAATTCCTGGGCTCTTCACAAAATACACCTCCCAAATTTAAAAAGAAAAAGAAGAGGCTTTAAGCCTTTTGTTGTTGCTCGGCTTTGAGCAACTTAGTAATGCTCCAGTACATCATGAAAAAGATTGAGCCCCATGCAAAAATTAAGAAAGCTAAGGCACTGGCTTTCATCTTTACCACCTCACACCTTGATGATGACCTCGTTCTTTTCGAGCTCTTCTCCGTACTTCTTCTTGATTGCTAAGTATGCTTCGATGGCACCGATGATGAGGATTATAAGGATCACTATTCTTGCCCTGAGCACTAATGGTACAGCGTCTGGATATGAACCTCCAAGGACGTTTTCAACATAGGCTTTTGAGACGTGGAATCTCAGTGCTCCCATGCTGTAGTAGTCCTTTGTGTTTCCAATTAGGAGTATTGCCATGAACAGTGGAGCAATGTACATTATGATTGGCTTAAACCATTCTGGAACTTTGATGAATGCACCCTTGTGAAGCTCCTCCCAGAAGTTGTCTGGCTTGAAGAGCCATACGCCTACTATGACGTCGAAGAATCCAAGCAGTACAAGGAAGTATGATCCAACCCACATGTCAAGCTCGCTCAAGTAGACCAAGCTGCTGTCCAATGCAACTGGCAGTCCAAGGAGGAACAGGAATACGAACACTAACCATGTGCCGACCTTTCTGTCGATCTTGAGGTCTTCCTCAAGCATTGCTACCAGATAGTTGTATGTTGCGATAGCTGATGTGAATCCTGCAAACCATAGTAGGAGGAACCACATTGCACCGAATATTCTTCCTCCAGGCATGTGCATGAAAACGTTTGGCAGTGCCATATATGCTAATCCAACACCACCTTTAATTGCTTGCTCTGGTCCCAAGTATGCAAATGCAATTGGAATAGCCAATGAACCACCAAGGATAACCTCAGCGAACTCGTTAAGTGAAACTGTTGCTAAACCGGAGAGAGCAACATCATCCTCTGGTCCAAGATAGCTGGCATAGTTGTGAATAATACCCATACCCAAACTTAACGTGAAGAATATCTGTCCTGCGGCAGCTAAGCTTATCTTGAAGAAGTTCTGCTTTAATGCTGTAAAGTTAGGTGTCCAAATGTATTCTAAACCTTTAATTGAGCTCCATTCTGGCTTAACTGGTGAGCCAAGGGTTAGGGCTCTGATGACCAGTAAGATAGCGAACACATACAATAGTGGCATCATTACCTTGACCCATCTCTCGATACCCTTGCTGACACCCTGTCCTACCGCAATGCCAAGAAGAACCATTGTTATGCCCCAGAAGAATATAACTGCCTTGAGATTGGCAACATAGTTCAGGAAGAACTTCACAGTGTCTTGTCCAAAGTATGCGCCGGTAAGGCTGTAGTATGTGTATGCTGCTGACCATCCGATGACTTGGTAGTAGTATGAGCTCAGCAATGATGAAACTGAAAATGCCAGCATACCACCTATTATACCGAATATCAATGCTGTCTTTGGTTTAACACTTTCTCTTGCCATTAAGTAGAACATTGGTCCCAGTGTACCATGACCGTATTTTCCACCGTATCTTCCTGTTGTCCACTCAATCCACATCACTGGAATGCCCAAGAAGAACAGTGCAATGAAATATGGTATCATGAATGCACCGCCACCATTGCTGGCAAGCTGGTATGGGAATCTCCAGAAGTTTCCAAGACCGATGGCATTTCCTGCCATAGCTAAAATCAAACCAAGTTTGGTCGCCCATCTATCTCTTTGTTCCATGGTGCTTCACCCCAACCTTTAATATATCAAACACTGCAGCAATGCTCAAATATTTTGCAATTATACTCTACCTCGTCACTCATTAATAAAGCTTTCTCTTTTTTGATTTCGGCAAAAGACGATTTACTTGAGCTTAAAAGTAAGCAAACAGCAGTTTTGTCATTTTTTCAATACTCTGGTAAAAAGTAAAAGATTTTTTGTCTTTCCGGTAATTTTTCTAATATATTTAGACTTTACCTGAGGTGTTTTCATAAAGACTTTTAAGCATGAGGTGTTAAGTTTGTATCGCCCGATGATTGCAACGAGAGTGAGCTGAGCAGTGATGACCGACTTCTCGCTGAGGGCTTTTTGTCAAAAAATTTCATATGTCCGAAATTTTGGAGCATTGATATTCTTTTGTGTACACTGATGTATGTAAAGTTAAAGTTCTGTGGGCTTTTCTAAGCCGAAAAGTTTTGGAAATTTTCTTATTCTGGCTGAAATTTCCATATATAACCTTTCGTTTAGAAATAAGAGTTTTCCAAGCTTTTTCGGCGAAAGGTTTATATAGGTAATTGCCCAAAAGTGTATCGCCAATCACCTAAATTGGAGGGATGAACATGGTTGAGCAAGACCCATTTGAAATTGCTGTTAAGCAGCTTGAAAGAGCTGCCCAGTATATGGATATAAGTGAAGAGGCTTTGGAATTTTTAAAGAGACCTCAAAGAATTCTTGAGGTAACAATCCCTGTTGAGATGGATGACGGTTCTGTAAAAGTCTTCACTGGTTTTAGAGTCCAGTACAACTGGGCTCGCGGTCCAACAAAGGGTGGAATTAGGTGGCACCCTGAAGAGACACTCAGCACAGTCAAGGCACTTGCTGCTTGGATGACCTGGAAGACTGCTGTTATGGACCTCCCATACGGTGGAGGTAAGGGTGGTATCATCTGTAATCCAAAGGAGCTCTCCGATAGAGAAAAGGAGAGGCTTGCAAGAGGCTATATAAGGGCCATCTATGACATCATAAGCCCATACACGGACATTCCAGCTCCAGATGTTTACACCAACCCACAGATCATGGCTTGGATGATGGATGAGTATGAGATGATCTCAAGAAGGAAGACCCCAGCCTTCGGTATAATCACAGGTAAGCCGCCAAGCGTCGGTGGTATCATAGCAAGAATGGATGCAACAGCGAGAGGTGCTTCATTCACAGTTAGAGAGGCAGCCAAGGCACTTGGATGGGACACCCTTGAGGGCAAGACAATCGCAATCCAAGGTTACGGTAACGCTGGTTACTACATGGCCAAAATCATGAGCGAAGAGTACGGAATGAAAGTTGTTGCAGTCAGCGACAGCAAGGGTGGTATCTACAACCCAGATGGACTCAACGCTGACGAAGTCCTTAAGTGGAAGAAAGAACACGGCTCAGTTAAGGACTTCCCAGGTGCAACAAACATAACCAACGAGGAATTACTCGAGCTTGAGGTTGATGTCCTCGCACCAGCTGCAATTGAGGAAGTTATCACCAAGAAGAACGCCGACAACATCAAGGCAAAGATCATAGCGGAGCTTGCAAACGGTCCAACCACACCAGAGGCAGATGAGATTCTCTATGAGAAAGGCATCCTTATTATCCCAGACTTCCTCTGTAACGCCGGTGGTGTTACAGTCAGCTACTTCGAGTGGGTGCAGAACATAACAGGTGACTACTGGACAGTTGAAGAGACAAGGGCAAAGCTTGACAAGAAGATGACCAAGGCATTCTGGGACGTCTACAACACCCACAAGGAGAAGAACATCAACATGAGAGACGCAGCTTACGTCGTTGCCGTCAGCAGGGTCTACCAGGCAATGCTTGACAGAGGATGGGTCAAGAAGTGATCTCCTTCCTCTTTTCTTATTGTTCTTTCCTGTGAAAATGCTTTTTTAGGATCAATAAATTTAAAAAGAAATTAAGCCTTAGCCCAATATTCTCTTTCCTCCACCATTGCCTGAATCATCTCATCTTCATTTTTGAACATGGTTCTCCTTGATGGATTCTGCATACCGTAGAACTCCATGAAAGGACTCGGTCTCCTCTTAAATGGATAATACAGATAGATTGCTGCCAGTGTTCTGTATGCCTCAGCCATCTCGCTTATAACTCCGGCTGAGATGCCTTCGGCATAATGGTAGACGGCTATTGCCTTGCTGACATCAACAAGGTTAAAGTCCCTCTCCACCAGCTGTCTTCTTAGAATGTCCGTTGCCTGTTCGATATCTTCTCTTTCAAGCTCTTCGACTTCTTCTCCATCAAGGATGTTTTTAATCCTAATCTTCTTTATCTCTGGAGTCCTTTCGACTTGATTGTCATATTCAGCAACGATCCACCAGTCATCTAAGGCACCAGGGTCAAGAACAGTAAAGTATTTGCTGAGCTTTTCGTAGAATCCTCTAACTCTGTGGTAGTATTCTTCTTCATGTCCGGTCATTGGGTAGCTGAGATAAACGAGAGGCTTTTCTTTCTCGTGGAATATTAAATCTATGAACGTTTGATATGGATGTCTTATTCCAAACTGGAGGATATAGCGGACTTCTATGCCTTCTTTTTTCAGCTCATGGATTAGCGTTTTAACATGGTTTATAGCATCTTCTCGCCACATAACTAAGGTGGTCAGCTTTATGTTATCTTTTTCCTTTCCAAATCGCTCGAACCACTCTGGGTCATTTATAATCCTTCTTCTGACGCTTAGAATATCGTCAAGCATTATTATGACTCTGTCAGGCTTGAGTAGTTTTAGATTGCTGAGAGTAAATCCCAAAACGCTCCCACTTCCCCATCTAAAGAGGGAAGGTGTTGAAACCAGATGAAACTTCTTGTCGCTGTTGTCTATATGCATCCTTATTTTTTCAAAAGCTTCGTCTCTAATGTCATTCATTAAATCTGGATGGCTTATTGCAAAATCAAGGACATTTTTTCTCGTGATTTTGACCCCCCTTTCCTTGCCCACCTCTTTTAGGTATTCAAAGACATGATAGTAGGCATAGCTCTCTTTTTCTGCGAGCTTTAGAGCTTCCTCAATGTATTCATCTCTTCCGTTAAGCGGAGGGCCAGTTAGGAGAATTACCTCTTTCATTTTTGCCACCTTTTAATTTTGCTCAAAGCTGTTAGATTTTCATCAGAGAAGTTTATAAATCAACCTCCCAAATGCGAAAACTTTAAATAGTATTCAGGATTAGGGGGTTTTGTAGAGTTCTATCTGTTCTATCATGGCTAAAGGGGTGTTGCACTTGAGTAAATTTAAAGGGACAACAACAGTAGGCATTGTTTGTAATGACGGAGTGGTGTTGGCAGCGGATATGAGAGCAACAATCGGCAACATGGTTATGTCAAAGAATGTCACAAAGATATTTCAGATAGACGAGCACTTAGCGTTGGCAGGTGCAGGCAATGTGGGGGACATCTTAAGTCTTGTCAGGATGCTCAGGGCAGAGACCAAGCTTTATAGAGCAAGGGTTGGCAGGGAGATGAGTGTTAAGGCTTTGGCAACATTAACAGCAAACATTCTCAATGGGACAAAATATTTCCCATATTTTGGCTGGTTCTTAATTGGGGGCTATGATGAAAAGCCAAATCTTTATTCTGTTGATATGGCTGGAGGAATGACTGAGGATAAATATGTTTCGGCAGGTTCTGGTATGGAGTTTGCATATGCTGTTTTAGAAAATGAATACAAAGAGGACATGAGTGTTGATGAAGGCGTTAAATTAGCAGTTAAAGCAATAAACACTGCTATTAAGAGGGACGTTTTCACGGGAGATGGAATACTGGTTGTTAAAATTACAAAAGAAGGATACAGAGAACTCGACAGAAAGGAAGTTGATAAGATTCTCAAAACTCTTTAAGTTCAGAGGTGAGTAAAGTGATAAAGAGGGAGAGCTTTGTAGATGACATCTTAAAGGAAATGAGGGAGATTATAAATCAAATGGTTCCAAGAGAAGCGAAAATAACAGATATTGAGTTTGAAGGCCCTGAGCTCGTTATTTATGTTAAAAATCCCGAGGCAATAATGCAAGATGGGGATTTAATTAAAAACCTTGCTAAGGTTCTCAAAAAGAGGATTAGTGTTAGACCTGATCCAGATGTTCTTCTTCCTCCCGAGAGAGCTGAAGGCTTGATTAGGGAGATAGTACCTTCTGAAGCTGAAATCACAAACATAAGCTTTGACCCTTCTGTTGGTGAGGTCATTATTGAGGCTAAAAAGCCGGGACTGGTTATTGGAAAGAACGGCGAGACACTAAGGAAAATAACACAGAAGGTTCACTGGGCACCAAGGGTTGTTAGAACCCCGCCTTTACAGTCTCAAACAATATATTCGATTAGACAGATTCTCCAAACGGAGAGCAAAGACAGGAGAAAGTTCCTTCGGAATGTCGGAAGAAACATTTACAGAAAGCCGGAGCTTAAAAGTGAGTGGATCAGAATAACAGGTCTTGGGGGTTTTAGAGAGGTTGGGAGAAGTGCCCTGCTTGTTCAAACAAATGAAAGCTTTGTTTTGGTTGATTTCGGAATAAACGTTGCGGCGCTAAATGACCCAAAAAAGGCATTTCCTCATTTTGATGCCCCTGAGTTCAGATATGTCTTGAATGAAGGATTGCTGGACGCTATAATCATCACTCACGCCCATTTGGATCACAGCGGATTGTTACCATATCTCTTCCGCTACAACCTCTTTGATGGGCCAATTTACACAACACCTCCAACAAGGGACTTAATGGTTCTTTTGCAGAAGGATTTCATAGAAATACAGCAGAGCAACGGCGCAGAACCTCTTTATAAGCCAAAAGACATAAAAGAGGTTGTAAAGCACACGATAACACTCGATTATGGGGAGGTAAGAGATATATCCCCAGACATGAGGCTTACACTCCACAACGCTGGACACATTTTGGGTTCTGCCATAGTTCACCTCCACATTGGAAATGGGCTCCATAATGTGGCAGTTACGGGAGACTTCAAGTTTATTCCAACAAGGCTGTTTGAACCTGCCAATGCAAGGTTTCCAAGGCTTGAAACGCTGATCATGGAATCAACATATGGGGGCAGCAATGACTATCAGATGCCAAGAGAAGATGCAGAGAAAAAGCTCATTGAGGTTATCCACCAAACGATAAAGAGAAAAGGGAAAGTGCTTATCCCAGCAATGGCAGTTGGTAGGGCTCAGGAGATTATGATGGTTCTTGAGGAGTACGCAAGAGTTGGTGGAATTGAAGTGCCGATATATCTTGATGGAATGATCTGGGAGGCAACAGCAATTCACACTGCCTATCCGGAATACTTGAGCAAGCACTTGAGGGATCAGATATTCCATGAGGGATACAACCCGTTTTTAAATGAGATATTCAAGCCGGTTGCGAATTCTAAGGAGAGGCAAGATATAATTGACAGCGAAGAGCCAGCAATCATAATAGCATCTTCGGGCATGCTTGTTGGTGGACCGAGTGTTGAGTACTTCAAACAGCTCGCCCCGGATCCGAGGAATTCAATAATTTTCGTCAGCTATCAGGCAGAGGGCACACTTGGAAGACAAGTGCAGAGGGGTCTCAAAGAAATACCAACGATCGGCGAGGGCGGCAGAACAGAGGTGATAAGGGTAAACATGGAAGTACACACAATCGATGGATTCTCAGGCCATGCCGACAGAAGAGAGCTGATGAGCTACGTTGCAAAGGTAAGACCAAGACCCGAGAGGATAATCACGGTTCACGGTGAACCACAGAAGTGTCTTGATTTAGCTTCAAGTCTGCATAAAAGATTCAGCATCTCAACAAGAGCGCCCAACAATCTCGATGCAATAAGGTTAAAGTGATCTTTTTACCATCTATCTTTTGGTGATAGCATGAGATGTCCAAAATGTGGGAGAGAGTATTCCTCTTTTGTTCCTCCACGATGCTTATGTGGTGAACTGCTTGAGATAACCTACGATTACTCCACTGTTAATCCAAAAAAGTGGAAAAAGCGTGAAAAAGGAGTTTGGCGCTATAAAGAGCTTCTACCAAGAGTTAACGAGATCGTAACTCTCAAGGAAGGGGGAACTCCCTTAGTGAAAGCTAAAATTGGTGAAATGTTAAATCTCAACGTCTACATAAAAGATGAGACTCGAAACCCTACAGGCTCTTTTAGAGATAGACTCGTAACTGTTGGGGTTTCTTATGGTCTTCCTTATGCTGATAATGGTTTTATAGTTGCAAGCGATGGAAATGCTGCTGCTTCTTTAGCTGCTTATGCTGCGAGAGCTAACAGAGAGGCTTTTGTTGTAGTGCCGAGAAGGGTCGATAAAGGAAAGCTCATTCAAATGATAGCTTTCGGTGCAAAGATAATCCGGTATGGGGACAGTGTTGATGAGTGTGTAGATTACGTTAAAGAGCTTGCAAAGCTCAATGGCTTGTACGATATAACCCCAGAGAACAACATAATTGGATTAGAGGGACAGAAAACTGTAGCTTTTGAGCTTTGGGAGGAGATAAATCCGACACATGTTATTATTCCAACGGGAAGTGGGAGCAATCTCTACAGCATTTATAAGGGCTTTAAGGAGCTTTTGGAGATTGGGGCAATTGATGAATTGCCAAAGCTAATAGCTGTTCAAACAGATAAGTGCAACCCAATAGCGAGTGAAATTTTGGGGAT
This sequence comes from Thermococcus sp., assembly GCA_027001105.1. GTDB lineage: Archaea > Methanobacteriota_B > Thermococci > Thermococcales > Thermococcaceae > Thermococcus_B. Next base: position 10,759 of record JALTMZ010000083.1, on the reverse strand, counting down.
AAAACAAAAGAGAGAATTCACAAAAGCTTTGGGACTTTATGTTAAAGACCCAGTAAATCGGGAAAGAGCAGTTAAAGCTGTAAAAGAAAGTGGTGGAACAGCTGTCGTAGTTAGAGAAGATGAACTTGACTTGGGAGAAAAGCTATTGGCTAAAGAGGGTGTTTTTGTTGAATATGCATCAGCTGTCGTAGTTCCGGCTCTCATTAAGCTTAGCAATGAGGGATATTTTGAAAAAGATGATAGGATTGTTCTCATTGTCACTGGTTCCGGGCTCAAGAGCTATTATATAGATGAGCGAGAAAAGTTTTCCATTGGAGGAACTAAGCTTAAAATCCTCAAATTGCTGAAAGAAAAGCCTATGTACGGCTATGAAATATGGGAGAACTTAGAAAAGCCAATGAAATATCAAGCAGTTTACCAGCACATTAAAGAGCTTGAGAGCTTAGGACTCATAGAGGAAGCATGCAAGAAAGGGAGAAAGATTTACTACAAATTGACTGAAAAGGGACAGCGTTTGTTGGAGAACTTTGAAGAATAGAAAGAATTTTAAAGCCCTTTAAATACTAAGCCTTTTAGGTGGGAAACGTGAGAGTTGAGAATAAAGTGTCACTTGTCATCTATGCAATGGGGGCTTTGGGCGGAGTAATCAGTGGTGTGCTTTCTACTAACGCTAATCTTGGCTATGTTGCTGGTCTGCTCTTGTATCTGCTAACTCCTAAGGTAATTAAAGCCACTATTAAGGATCTGCCTGGAGAGCTGCAAGACGACAATGTTCTCCTTAGAAAATCATTTTGGGGTTTCCTATTGTTCTGGTTTTACTTCACGATACTCGTTTACAACATAGTGCTCCCCCAGCAGCCTGTGTTCTATTCAAATCAGAGCTTATTGTATAACGCAACAAAGGGATGAATTATGAACACTGAAGAGATGAAAAAGCTGGTCGCAAAGGAGGCTTTGAAGTATATTGAGGACGATATGATAGTTGGGTTAGGTACTGGTTCCACAACAGCATATTTTATCAAAATGCTGGGCAAGATGATTATGAACGAGGAGCTTTTTGATGTTTATGGACTGCCAACTTCATATCAAGCGAGAATTCTGGCTTTGGAGAGTGGGGTTCCGGTTGTCAGTTTGGATGAAGTTGATGCAATAGACATAGCCGTTGACGGGGCAGATGAAGTTGATCCGCATTTAAATCTAATTAAAGGCAGAGGGGCAGCGTTAACAATGGAGAAAATTATCGAGTACAGAGCTGGAACTTTTCTCGTTCTCGTTGATGAGTCCAAGCTTGTGGAGTATCTCGGACAAAAAATGCCTGTTCCAATTGAGGTAATTCCAGCCGCCTGGAGAGTTATAAAGGAGGAACTTGAAGTTTTCAATGCTACAGCTGAGCTCAGAATGGGCGTTAAGAAAGATGGCCCTGTGGTTACAGACAACGGAAACTTCATACTTGATGCCAAGTTTGAAAGGATTGAAGACCCTCTGGATTTGGAGATTGAGCTTAACAACATTCCCGGCGTCGTGGAGAATGGAATCTTTGCTGATATAGCTGATATTGTCTTAGTTGGCACTAAAGAAGGCGTTAAAAAGCTTGAACGTTAACATGGTATCTTGCTTTTTTGCATAACCCTTATTTAGAAGTTTTGTAAAATATTGTCATGATGAGTAGACTGAACGAACCACAAGTTGTTAAAGCTATTCATGAGTTTTTGATTAATGAAAAAGGTTATTTAGCGTGGAGTGACTCAAGATTTAAGCAATATGGTATTGAGCCGACTCACCAACTAAAAATTAGTGGACGAATACCGGATATTATAGCAAGAAACAAAGACACCATAATTGCTATTGAATGTAAAGGCGAAAGAAGTGATAGCAGACACATTTTAGAAGCAATTGGACAAGTCACCTATTATAAAAGAGGTTCTCATGAACAATATATTGGAATTCCTGAAACTTTAGTTGATGATACTCTCTATGATATAGTGGAATATTTAAATGTTGGTCTTTTGACAGTAGACCACAAATTAAGGGTTCATGAAGAATTAGTCCCAAAACATGGCTTACTGAAGTTAGAAAACTTAGAGGAAATCCTAAAACTAACGAGTAAACATATTAGATATTTCTCCCATTCCAAATATTAGCTTTTCACGACCTGAACCAATTATAATAACAGCACTACTAGCTACAAAAACCTGTAATTATAAAGAACTTGTTTCTGAATTGCAGAAAATCTTGCCGAGTAGAACTAGAATTGGAAGCTCTAGAACTTTTGCCATGAAAGTCTTAAGTGCGACACTATCACTTGGACTCGTAGAAAAAGTTGGGGACAAGATTTCGCTGACTCCTGAGGGATATTTTGTAGCCGAGTATTTTATAGAAAAGTGTAAAAGTTTTGAGGGGGCACTTGAAGATATATTGAGTTTGTATAAACCTTCTGTTTACAAGTATACTCCCAAAAAACTAACAATAGAGGATGTACAATTAATAGCTAAATTTGTCCTTCTAAGACATCCCACAATTGAGTTTTTAGTAAACCTGCTTTTCGAGATGAGCAAAGTCTTCAAGAAAATGGAATTTACATCTAGGGAGATAATTGAATATGCTAAGACCAACTATCCAGAAAAATTCATGCTGTACTTTGTTAAGACATGTTGTGAGAAAGATAGTATGGAGGACATTTCTTTTGATGACATAGATGAGAGAATCTACGATGATATTAAAGCTCAACTTAGGAATGCTGGAATAATCGAAGGAAAACAGGGTTCAAAAGATTACCCAAATGATACTTGGAGATTAAGTTTTAGAGAAGTGTACACCATAAGATTTTTAAAATAGTATCATTGTATAGAGAGATGGAGCGGGGGTTGCCGAGCCTGGTCAAAGGCGGTGGACTCAAGATCCACTCCCGTAGGGGTTCCGGGGTTCAAATCCCCGCCCCCGCACCATTCTAACAAACTTTTCTAAGTTGTTATCCTTGATTTTCCAACATCTTCTTCGATGATTCTTTTCATCCATGAGCCGGTTAAGAACCAAATAATTGCCACTGTTGCCCCTATAACATTGCTCAAGCCCATTCCTAAAAACACTCCAACTGATGACATGAATACAAAATACCCCAACACATAGCTTAAAGGAATCCTCAACCCCCAGAGTCTTAGGATACCAAGAATCATGCTCTTCTTGGTATGCCCAGAGCTTCTAAAGACGTTGTTGACTACTACAAATATGCCATTAAAAAATGGAACCGAGCTTAGGAAGTATTTCAACACTATGGCACTCTCCTCTATGACCGCCGGATCATTAAGGAATACCTTAAATATCTGAACTCTGAACAGTCCGATTATCAAAATAGCCGTTGTCGCTATTGTAAAGTTCACGATTATTGTTCTCTCAGCTATTTTCTTGGCTCTTTCATACTTCTCAGCCCCTACATTCTGCGCTATCATCGTACCCATAGCCATAGATATGCCCCGTGCAATGCTTGTCAGGAAGTTCACTAATCGGGTTGTTATTGTATATGCTGCATAGGTCACATCTCCAAATCCGAATATTATCCTTGTTAATACTACGAATCCAAAGCTGTTTGCCGACTGTCCAATGCTCGATGGCAAGCCCACTTTGAAAATTCTCTTGTAAAAATCCAAATCTGGTTTTAATGTATCTTTTGTGAGATGAATTCCAACCTTTCCTGTGAATAACAGATACGCGCCAATGAGTGAAGCAACGCTATTGGCAGTTACAGTTGCCAGAGCTGCTCCCTTAACACCAAGAGCTGGCAGGCCAAATAGTCCAAATATCAATACTGGATCTAAAATTATGTTCAAAAAAACTGTGAAGAGGTTTATTTTCACTGGGGTTTTTGTGTCCCCTACAGCCCTCATTAAAAAGCCAAAGGCAAATCCAGTAAATGAAAACGGTATCCCAACAAAGATGATTCTTAGATATGCCAAAGCATTTGGGTATACATTTGGAGTTACCTTCATAAATTTAAGGGCATATGGAGCCAAAAAGAATCCAGCAATTGCAACTGTTGAGGCAAATATAAGAATTAATGAGTACAATGCACCGGCAGCTTTATTTGCTCTTTCGTATTTCTCAGCTCCTATATACTGTCCAACAAAGGCAAATCCTGCAGTTGCAAAGCCCATACCGAGACTCATTAATGTTCCTATTAGTGGCCAAGAAACCCCTGGAGCAGAAAGGGCTTCTCTCCCAAGCTTGCCTAACCAAAAGGTATCCGTGATATTGTAGAGTACCTGAACTAAGTTGTTAATGATCAAAGGCCATGCCAACTTAAAAAGTGTCCTCTCTATGTTCCCCTCAATGATCTCTTTGCGCATCTCGTGTAGTTTTGGCATAGTAAAATATGAATCGAAGCGTTAATATATAAGATTAATGGTTTATTATTCTTTTCATCCAAGATCCTTTAAGGAACCATGTGAGAGCTACCAAAGCAGCTGCAACATTACTTAAACCCATTCCCAACCAAATCCCAACTGTGCTTGCTGTCAATTTACCTAACCAGTAAGCCAAAGGTATTCTGAGAACCCAGAGCCTTAACATTCCTAACACCATACTCTTCTTTGTGTGCCCAGCACTCTGGAAAACATTGCTTACAGCAGCCAATATCCCAAAGAAGGGAAGTGAGAAGGCAAAGTACTTTACGAACACTGAACTCTCTGCTAAAACAGCATCATCTTTTATAAATGCTCCAAAGATTTGAGGTCTAAACATCACCACAATTAGTGTCCCAATGCTTAAAATGATGAAATTCGTCAGCATAGCCCTCTCTGCAATCTTTTTAGCTCTTTCATACTTTTCAGCTCCAACATTTTGTCCAACCATGGTTCCCATTGCTTGACTTATTCCATTTGCTATGGCAAACATGAAGTTTGTTAGTCGGTTGGCTATTGTATAAGTCGCAAATGCGACAGTTCCATAGGAATAGATAATCCTCGTGAGAATGATAAAGCCAAAGGCATCTGTGGAGAAGCCTACACTTGAGGGCAAACCCACTTTAAATATTCTTGCATAAAAGTTCCAATCAGGCTTAAGATTTTCGATAGTGAGATGTATTCCTACTTTGCCAGTGAATAGCAAATAACCTCCAATTATCGAACCTATGCTATTGGAGAACATGGTTGCAACTGCAGCACCAACGACACCTAACCTTGGAAATCCAAGCCATCCAAATATCAAAACCGGATCTAAAACGATGTTTAGGAAGACTGTAAACATGTTTATTTTTACTGGGGTTTTTGTGTCCCCTACAGCCCTTAAAAGGAAGTTAAAAGCAAAAAGTGTAAAGGAGAATGGAAGGCCTATGAAGATAACTCTGATATAGTTCAAAGCTAATGGATAGACCTCTGGAGTGACTCTCATGAATCTGAGTGCATAAGGAGCTATTATTACTCCAAGTAGCGCTATAAATGTCGCAAATATCATCATGAGAGAGTACAAAGCACCAGCAGCTTTGTTTGCCTTATCGTATTTTTTAGCACCGATATATTGGCTAACAAAGGCAAATCCAGCAGTTGCAAAGCCCATTCCTATGCTCATGAAAAACCACAGGAGGGGCCAAGCTGTTCCTGGAGCAGAAAGCTCTTCCTTTCCAAGTTTCCCAAGCCAGAAAGTGTCTGTAAGGTTGTACAGAACTTGAATCATGTTGTTAATGATGAGAGGATAAGCTAGCCTGAGAAGGGTTCTCTCCATGTTTCCTTCAACGATTTCCCTGCGCATCTCATGTATTCTCTCGTTCATCTCACTCAAATCATGATCGAAACGTTATTATAAAAGCCTTATTATGGATAAAGCATCCAAGAAGCAGGGAAAGGAAAATTCTATGAAAATTGGACACTAAATACGGAATGAAAAGCAAAATTAACAAAAGGATAAAAGTTAAGAGACCTCAGAAGAGGTCTTCCTCTTCTTCCTTAAAGATTTGCTTTCTTGCAGCTTCGAGCATTATCTTGCGCTCTTCTTGTGCAACGACCTTTCTGATCAATTCAACGGCATCTGGGTTGGCTGAGATGCTGTCAATTCCAAGTCTGACAAGGATTCTTGCCATCTTTGGATCACTTCCTGCCTGTCCACAGATGCTTGTTTCAACGCCGTACTTCTTACAGACCTTAATGACGTGCTTGATGAGCTTAAGCACAGCTGGGTGTGTCTCGTCGTAGAGCTTTGCGACTCTCTCGTTGTCTCTGTCAAGAGCGAGTGTGTACTGGGTGAGGTCGTTTGTACCGAAGCTGACGAAGTCGATTCCTTCTTTGATGAGGTCTTCGATTATCAGAGCTGCTGCTGGAACCTCAATCATGACACCAAAGGCAACGTCCTTGTGTGGCTCAAGGCCGACTTCTCTTGCAATTCTCTTTGCCTCTCTGATCTGGTACGGGTGGCTGACGAGTGGGAGCATTACACCGACGTTGTTGTAGCCTTCCTCAACAACCTTCTTGATTGCAGTGAACTCTGCCTTAAGGAGCTCCGGCTGGTCGAGGCTTCTTCTGATTCCTCTCCATCCGAGCATTGGGTTTCTCTCGTCTGGCTCGTCCTCTCCACCTGGCATCTCCTTGAACTCGTTTGTTGGAGCGTCTAATGTTCTGTACCAGACTGGTCTTGGATAGAATGCGGCTGCAACTGTTCTGATACCATCAGCGAGCCTCTCGACAAGCTCGTCGAACTTTCCTTCCTTGATGAACTTGATTGGGTGCTGTCCGATTGTGAGAATCATGTGCTCTGCTCTAAGCAGTCCAACACCGTCTGCACCTGTTGCAGCTGCTCTCTCAGCAACCTCTGGCATTGAAACGTTGACCTTAACCATTGTTCCTGTGACAAGTGGGGCACCTGCAACGACGACTTTTCCTTCTGCCTTCTCCTCTTTCTCCTTCTTGACGAGGCTCTTGACGATTCCCTTGTAGACGACACCTCTGGTTCCATCGACGGTAACATAGTCGCCGGTCTTAAGCTTCTTGGTTGCCTCCTTTGTACCGACAACACATGGGATTCCGAGCTCTCTTGAGACGATTGCAGCGTGGCTTGTTCTTCCACCCTCATCTGTGACAATTGCAGCAGCTCTCTTCATTGCTGGAACCATATCTGGGTTTGTCATTGTTGTAACGAGGATGTCTCCTTCCTTAACCTTGTCAATCTCGCTGGCATCGAAGATTACGACAACCCTACCTGCACCAATTCCTGGTGAGGCACCAAGACCCTTAAGGATAACTTCTGCCTCTTCTGCTTCCTCAACTTCCTCTCCTGTCACTTCTTCTTTGAGTGTTGTGATTGGTCTGCTCTGAACGATGTAGAGCTTTCCATCATCCTTGTCGTATGCCCACTCAATGTCCTGTGGCCAGCCGTAGTGTTCTTCAATCTTTGCACCAATCTTAGCGACCTCAATAATTTGCTCGTCTGTTAGAACCTGCTTCTCAACCCACTCTGGGCCGAGATAATCGGCGACCTTAACATAAACGGTTCCCTTACCAGTCTCGGGGTTCCTGACGACCATAACTTCCTTCTTTGCGATGAACTTCTCCTTTATCTTCCATGTTCCCTTCTCGACGATGTACTCGTCTGGTGTAACTGAACCGCTGACGACTGCCTCACCAAGTCCCCATGAAGCGTTAATCATGATCTCATTTCTGTTGTTTGTAACTGGGTTAGCTGTGAACATAACACCGCTCTTCTCGCTGTTGACCATCTTCTGAACAACTGCGCTCAAATAGACCTTCATGTGATCGAATCCCTGCTTCTCTCTGTAGAAGGTAGCTCTTGCAGTCCAGAGTGATGCCCAGCACTTTTGCACGTGCTTTATCACATCTTCGGCACCAATAATGTCCAAGTATGTTTCCTGTTGACCTGCAAAGCTTGCATCTGGCAGATCTTCGGCAGTGGCTGATGATCTAACGGCAACATAAACCTCGTCTTTACCAAATCTCTGACTGAGCTCTTTGTATGCCTGTTTTATTTCCTCTGCAATTTCCTCTGGCATTGGAAGTGAGATGATCTTCTCCCTAATCTTGGCGGTGTTCTCTTGGAGCTGCTTGCTGTCGTCAACGTTGGTCTTGCTTATGACATCCATAATCCACTCTTGGAGTGTCCTTCCATCTTCAACCTTAACATTCTCGACGAAGTACTTGTATGCCTCGGCTGTAACACAGAATCCTGGTGGAACTGGAATGCCGGCTCTTGTCATTTCTCCAAGGTTTGCACCCTTTCCACCAACAAGTGCCACATCTTCTTTGCTCAGTTCCTCAAACCACTTTATGAATTTGTACGCCATTTCAATCCCTCCTTTTTTAGAATAACCGATGGTGATATAGGGGGGAGGCTATTTAAAATTAACTGTTCAGATGTGGCTTTTAAGTTTATAAAACAGCCGAGTAAGTTTCCTTTTGCAAAAACAAAATCAAAAAATTTTGGTTAAAGGGTTAAAAAGGATGAAGCTCTAAAATGTTCTCGAGTATATCTAATGCACGTTCGAGTCCATAAGTGTACTCCAATGCCCTTAATATGTCAAGGGTTGCTTGTAAAGGTCTTGGCTCTTTTTGCAGATCATAAGTTTCTTCAATTATTTTGAGCATCTGCCCTTCTTTATCTTTCATGCCAGCAACGTGATATATGAAGAGAACATTTGCATAGGTGGCTCTTGAGTATCCATATCCAACCTCTCCTTTGAACCTTCCGTTTTCTTCTTGCTGTTCTGAAATCCACTCAGCAGCTTTCTTAATTGCCGGTAAAACCCTTTCATCTCCGCTGAGCTGATAGTATCTCGCTAATCCAAAGGCTGTAACAATAGTTCCACCTAAGCTTTTCTTCCAGCTTCCATCTTTTCTCTGCTCTTTGAGAATCTTTTCGACTAAGTTATCTGTTGTGGTTTTATTCAGAACTCCAAGCTCGTAAAGTATTGGCAACATCTGTGCTTCAGCAAATAAGTCCCCTTTCTTGTCTTTTGGTGTTGTCATTATGTAGTCGCCCTTTACTCTGTTTTTTAGATAGATGAGGGCTTTGTCTTTTCCTTCAAAGGGCAAGTCTTTGAGTGGCTCCATTGTGAATGCGGTGTATAGAGTGAAATCATTTGGTGGAACTCCTTCAGGGAAGCCTCCGTTATCCAACTGCCTGTATGTCAACCATTTAAGTAGCCATTGGTATCTCTCTTTAAACTTCTTATTGCCAGTTTTTTGATAAAGGTATGCGTATAGCTGGGCAATCCTTGCATTCAGGAAAAAGTCAGCCTTGTAGCCGTCATCAAAATCTGCATAGTTATACCCGGTCCAGAACTTTTCCAAAAAGTTGACAACCGCTGAGTATTCTCCAGTGTAGCTGAGTGGATTTAGGTCATAAGGTTTTAGTGGTGGGTTTGGGATGAACTTGTAGATCTCGGAGTTTCCATTTACAAATAGCGTTTTAAAGTGGGTATCATAGGCTATGTACTCCATTAGTCCATATTTAATCAGACCCAGACTCCTCATTCTCCTATCTGAATAAACATAAGTCACGTTATACTTTTCCATGAGTTTGTACGCTCTTTCTCTCTGCGTTGTTCCAAACATCGTTACAACGTCATTATACGCTTGTATTGCTTCTCTGGGGTTAGGCGCTTTTTCAAAAAATCCCTGATATACTTTTTTCCACATGACTATGTCTTTTCTGTGGGTGTTTCCAATTAGGAGATAACCAACATCCCACCATGTAAGGAAGACCGCATCTGGAGGGGTGTTCTCTTTAATCCACTCAAAAGCCTCTCTGTCTTTTACTGTCGGGGGGATTATGTATTTATATGAGGAATAAGCTCCCTGAATAATTGGGACTATAATTAGAACAGCTATAATTATTGCTCTTGTTTTCTTACTCAGAACGACCCTCTTAAACAGGTCAGAGCCTTTTCCGCTTGTATCCTTGATCACAGTATTAAGCCAAGTGTTTAGGCTTGGGAGGAAATCATCGTAGAAAAATTCAGCCGCCATAATTGAAAGTGGCAACGAAGCATATGGATCTCTGAATCTGAATGCTATTGCACCGGCGATCATGAAAGTCCATGCCCATAGTGCAATTCCCCGCCTTATGGGATCGCTTTTAAGGTATTTTTTAGTTGCAAGGACTCCAAAGATTAATTGAACAACGCCAATCCATTTGAGGTATCCCAAGGCTGTGACTTCCTCTTTCGGCATTCTCAAAAGAAGGCTGGCAATAAAGCGATGTATTGGGGGGATAAAGTATAATATGAGCGCTATCAGCACAGCCAAAGCAAAATAGTGTAAGTTTTTCTTTATCCAGGGAATTAGATGGACAAAGAGCATTATTGCAGCAACAGCAACGAAGAAAACCCAACCTCTGTGGGTTAACATGTAAATTGGTAATAAAACCAATAATCCTATTATATATTTATAGTTCCAGCTTTTAAGAAACTTCACAAGAAGTATCATTCCAGTTATGAAAAGAACAAGTCCAAGGTTTTCTGGAATATAGAGACTGGTTCTATATACAAAATTTGGGGCAAAGGCAAGAAAAGTCGTGGCTAATATTGCTTTTTTGTTGTCTCCAAAAATTTCCTTTGAGAGTAGATAAAAAAGACCAACACTTATCGTGCCGTAAACTGCTGGGAGAATAAAGAAGGTATACTCAGTTGGAAAGAGCCTATACACAAGAGCCCCAACTATATGAAAGAGGGGAGGATAGCTATATGCTTTAAGCCCGAGGAGTGAGCCAATGTCCTTTGAAATCACGCCTATCCCTTCATTGACAATCCTCATTGTTATATCTC
>JALTMZ010000082.1 GCA_027001105.1 Thermococcus sp. | reverse complement strand
GTTAAGATACCAACGATTGGAATTGGCTCCGGACCATACGTTGATGGACAGGTTCTGGTTTGGCATGATCTTTTAGGAATTTATGAAAATGTTCCACCATTTGTTAAAAAATATGCCGACTTGGGAAGCATGATCCAGCTTGCTCTTGAAGAGTACAGAAGCGAGGTAAAAAATGGCAAGTTCCCAGAACCAAAGCACTACTGGGAGTTTTTAGATAAGGATGACTTTGAAAAGAAGAAAAAGAGGGCAATTGAAAAACTCATGAGGAACTCATTAGAGTTCTCTGATGACTAACGCCGTTCACTCTTAATCTTTGAAACTCCCAAGGTCCCTATCATTATCAGAATAAAGCCTACCGCATGATACACTGTAAAATTCTCCCCCAGAAGTATTGATAATCCAATGGCAACGGCTGGTGCTGGTGTTATTATTGCAGTAGCCTTTGAGAGGTTGATGAGCCTTATTGCTGAGTACCATAAAACTTGAGTTAGCGCAATTATCACTCCTTCAACTACAGCAAGTTTTGTAAATTCCAAACCAAAACTTAGAGCCAAAACTAAAAGAATCAGTCCTCCAAATGTGTTCCTGAGGGTAGCTATTAAATATGGGGAGTACTTCAACTGTTTGGCAATTGTGTGTCCGATTTGCCAGAATAATGGCGTTAGCAAAAGCAATACATCTCCCCTCTTGGGCTCTATAAATCTTCCTTGAGTTATCACAAGGACTATCCCCAAAAGAATTATCAGCGAAAGGACAAGCTGCTTTTTAGTTATCCTTTCCCTTAGGAATAGGTATGAAAGGACAAACGAATACAATACCTCACTCCTTGTTATCAGAGATGCATTTATCGCCGTGCTCATTCTGGCACCATATGAGTACGCAATGTATGCCAAAGCGGTTCCAAAAAAGCCCACAAGAAAAGCTTTATGAAGATGCTCGGGGATTTCTTTTATCTCTCTCCATTTGCCTGAGGGCAAAATCATTACCCACAATATCAAAGATGCAAATAGTGCAGAAAACGCTGCAAAGCTGAGAGGGTTAACTGGATTTGATTTGATAACAACTGGCTCAATTCCTACAAGAATTAGGGCGATGAAAGCAAACAGTGTTCCCTTGGCTTCTTGATTCATATGGTTCACCAAAGGATTTGGATATTCCTGCACAATCACAATACACTCTAAAGCTTAATTAAAAATGCTTAAAGAGTTTGTGTATGTCTTGATAATTTATGCAGGGATGCTGAGCTTACCTTCGAGAACAAAGTTTGTATGGCGCCGGGGCGGGGATTTGAACCCCGGAGGGCTTAACGCCCACGGACTCTCCAGGCCCGCGCCTTCCCAGGCTAGGCTACCCCGGCACTAAAAATAAGAAGAGCAATCATGAGATAAGCTCGATTTCGATTGTTACGTCTTCAGGAACGCGAATCCTCATTATCTGCCTCATAGCCCTCTCATCAGCCTCAATGTCAATAAGCCTCTTGTGAACCCTGAGCTCAAATCTATCGAAAGTTGCTGTTCCCTCACCATCTGGGCTCTTCCTTGTTGTTATCCTGATTCTCTTTGTTGGGAGTGGTATAGGACCGCTCATCCTAACTCCTGTTCTCTCTGCAATTTGCTTGATTTGATCAGCTACCTCATTAAGGGACTTTATATTGGTGCTTGCAAGCTTGATTCTTGCTTTTTGCATTTTTGCCACCCCTTAAGAAGCTTCAGTTAAAAGAAAGAACTTAGAAAGAAAGGGCTTCACTCGCCCTTCTGAATGGATATGACCATACCAGCAGCGACTGTTTGACCCATGTCTCTGATAGCGAATCTACCGAGCTGTGGAATCTCCTTAACCGGCTCGATGACCATTGGCTTGGTTGGTCTGAGGATAACGATAGCTGAGTCACCGGTCTTGATGAACTGTGGGTTCTGCTCAACGATGTTACCTGTTCTTGGGTCAAGCTTTGCAAGGAGCTGTTCAAATCTAACAGCAACCTGTGTGGTGTGTGCGTGGAGAACTGGTGTGTAACCAACGGTAATGGCTGTTGGGTGGTTGAGGACGATAATCTGAGCCTTGAAGGTGTCCTTTGGCCTGACAACTGTTGGTGGGTTGGTTGTGTGTCCAGCGACGTCACCTCTCTTGATGTCGTTCTTGCTGACACCTCTGACGTTGAATCCGATGTTGTCACCTGGAAGAGCCTCTTGGAGTGGCTCGTGGTGCATCTCGATGCTCTTGACTTCACCCTGGATTGGCTTGTGGAAGATTGTGCTGGCTGGCTCGAAGATAACTACATCACCAACTCTAAGCTTACCTGTCTCAACTCTACCGACTGGAACTGTACCGACACCCTTAATTGAATAAACGTCTTGGATTGGGATTCTGAGTGGCTTGTCAACTGGCTTTGGTGGCTCTGGGATCTGGTCAAGTGCCTCGATGAGGGTTGGTCCCTTGTACCACGGCATCTTGTCGCTCTTCTTAACTACGTTGTCACCTTCCCATGCTGATGTTGGGATGATTGGGAAGTTCTTGTAGCCAAGCATCTTGAGGAGCTTCTCGACCTGAGCGGCAACTTCCTTAAATCTCTTCTCATCGTAGTTGACCATATCCATCTTGTTGATTGCAACGATGATGTGGTTGATACCGAGTGTTCTTGCAAGGAATGCGTGCTCCTTGGTCTGTGGCATGACACCGTCTGTGGCTGCAACGACGAGAACAGCGGCATCAGCCTGTGAAGCACCGGTAATCATGTTCTTAACGAAGTCTCTGTGTCCAGGAGCGTCAATGATTGTGATGTATCTGTGTGGGGTCTCAAACTTGGTGTGAGCGACGTCAATTGTAATACCTCTTTCTCTCTCTTCCTTGAGCCTGTCCATGACCCAAGCGAACTTGAATGACTTACCCTTTTCACCCATCTCCTCGAACTTCTTAATGATCTGCTCTGGAATGTTGGCTGTGTCGAAGAGCAGTCTTCCAATCATGGTGCTCTTACCGTGGTCGACGTGTCCGATAAACACAATATTAACGTGTGGCTTCTCCTTTGCCATTTTTATCCACCTCCAAATTTCTGCCTAACCTTATTGACTGGGATAGGTTTTTAAAGCTTTCTGTAACCTCGGCTCTCTTGAGCGGGAAACCCGCTTTTTGCAAGAGAGCCTCATGAGTCCAAAGGAAGATACAGGAGAGGGTTTAAAAAGTTAACTAATCGCAGTTTTACAGGAATGTCGTGTCAGAGAAAAAAGACCAGATTAGTATGAGATTATCAAAAGCACGATATTAAAAATCTAAGGAGAAATTCAAGAGTGAAGAAAAAGGAAATCAGAACTGTGGACAAATGTCCTTCTCTGTTGGTGGGTTTGGATCGAGTCCTTTTCTCTGTCTGATCTGTCTGATTATCTGGATAGCAAGTTCTTGTGGAACTCTCTCGAATCCTGCATGTTCGGTGCTCCACAAGGCTCTACCACTTGTTGCACTTCTAATTGCTCCAGCAAATCCGAACATCTCAGCAACTGGGGCCTTTGCAATAATTGTCATGACTTCACCTTCCTGCCTCATATCAAGGAGCTGACCTCTTCTCTGGCTGATTTCCCTGCTGACTGGTCCCATGTACTCGTATGGAACGTTGATGATAACTTTCTGGTATGGCTCGTAGAGGACTGGACCAGCTTTCATCATTGCACAGTGAATGGCTGTTCTAATTGCTGGATAAATCTGGGCTGGACCTCTGTGTACGTTGTCCTCGTGGATTTGGGCATCGACTAATCTAACGATAACCTTCATAACAGGCTCTTTTGCAAGTGGTCCCTCATCCATTGCTTGGTGGAAACCATCAATGAGTAAGTCCATAACCTCGTTGAGATACTGGATACCCTTGGTGTTGTCAAGGAATATGTTTCCTCTGTAGACATCAACAATACCTCTGGCGATGTCGTAGTCCATTCCGAGTTCAGCAAGCTTCTTTGCAACAGCTTTTCTGTCCTTTGGTCTTCCCTCGGGAATTTCGCCATCTCTAATTGCCTGGTAAATGTTGTCTGGCATTGGCTCAACTACAACGTAGAACCTGTTGTGCTTGTTTGGTGATTTACCCTCAACTATCGGGCTGACCTTTGTGATGCTCTCTCTGTAGACGACAATTGGTTCTGAAACATCAACATCAATGCCCCAGTCTTCTTTGAGCTTGTAGAGCTTGACCTCTAAGTGTAATTCTCCCATACCGCTGAGCAAGTGCTGTCCAGTTTCCTGGTCAATCTTAACCTGAAGTGTTGGGTCTTCCTTGGCTAACTGCCTGAGAGCCTCGATGAGTCTTGGCAAGTCTTTAATGTTCTTTGCTTCAATTGCAACTGTAACGACTGGCTCGCTTGTGTAGTGCAAAGCTTCGAACGGCTCAATTGGTTCTTGGGCGACTGTCTCACCGGCCATTGCATCTCTCAAACCAGTTACAGCGACAATGTTACCAGCTGGAACAGCTTCCATGTTAACCCTCTCTGGACCCATGTAGATGCCTACCTGCTGGATTCTGGCTTTCCTCTTTGCAGAGATGAGGTATACCTCCTGACCAGTCTTAACAGTACCGCTCCAGACTCTGCCTGTTGAAACTTCACCGGCGTGCTTGTCAATGATAATCTTTGTAACAACCATGACCATTTTACCTTTTGGATCACATTTGAGCATTGCCTGACCGACGTCGCTGTTGATATCACCGCGCCAAAGGTGTGGAATTCTGTACCTCTGAGCCTCTAATGGGTTTGGTAAATGCCTAACGACCATATCAAGAACCACAACGTGAAGTGGAGCCTTCTTTCTGAGGGTCTTCAAGTCACCAGCATTTGTGAGGTCAATTATTTCCTTAAATGAAACTCCAGTCTTTTTCATGAATGGAACACTGAGAGCCCAGTTGTAATAAGCTGAACCGAATGCAACACTTCCATCGTTAACGTTAACCAGCCACTGCTTCTTGAACTCCTCTGGGGCATATCTCTTGATGAGCCTGTTAACGTCTGTGATTATCTTGACGAATCTCTCCTGCATCTGCTGTGGGGTAAGCTTAAGCTCTCTGATAAGTCTATCAACTTTGTTGATGAAGAGAACGGGCTTAACGTATTCCCTCAAGGCTTGTCTGAGAACTGTTTCAGTCTGTGGCATAACCCCTTCGACAGCGTCAACGACGATAATTGCACCGTCAATTGCTCTCATTGCTCTTGTAACGTCACCACCGAAGTCAACGTGACCGGGAGTGTCAATTAAGTTAATCAGATACTCCTTTCCCTCGTACTCGTGAACCATTGAAACGTTAGCTGCATTGATTGTAATTCCTCTTGCCTGCTCCTGCTCGTCGAAGTCAAGGACAAGCTGCTTTCCTGCAAGCTCCTCGCTAATCATACCTGCCCCTGCCAGCAGGTTATCACTCAATGTTGTCTTACCGTGGTCAATGTGAGCGGCAATACCCATATTTCTAATTCTCTCAGGCTGAGTCATCAGCTCCTTAATTTTCGCAATCATCTCCTCCCTTCTCCCCATTTACACCACCTTCATGAGCATGTTCATCATTCAGTTAAAAAGTTGGGTTATAAATCTTTCCATAGGGAAGAATAGAGAAAGTTAAGCCATTATCGTTTCCAACTACTCGACTTTTGCTGGGAACTGTAGTGTCATGAGTACGGAGAAACCCGCCAAGTTAGAGGGTTTAACTCTTCAATACATTATTAAAGTCCCAAGTGCCCTCTTAGGTATTTTAAATCCACATCCGCTGTCATATCTATGTTTATTGGGGTTACGCTAACTTTTCTTTCGACTTTTACTGCATACATGTCAGTCCCTGGCTCAAGCGCATCTCTTGGACATTGTGTGCCAACGATCCAGTAATAGGGAGTCCCTTTTGGGTCTATTCTCTCCTCTACTGACGGCTGGTACATCCTCCTTGCTAAGCGTGTGATCTCTATT
>JALTMZ010000081.1 GCA_027001105.1 Thermococcus sp. | reverse complement strand
ATTTGATGAGATGAGAAAGACAAGTGACTTCAAAATTTACGCAGATTTAAGATTAGCAGGTGTTGGCATGATCGGCGTGGTTCACGCAACTAAGCCCATAGATGCAATCCAGCGTTTCATTGGGAGGGTTGAATTGGGTATGATTCCCCAGATAGTGGACACAGTGATCTTCATTAAAGCTGGAAAAGTCGCCAAGGTTCTGACGCTTGAGTATAAAGTTAAAGTGCCAACTGGGATGACCGAAGAAGACCTGGCGAGACCAGTAATTGAAGTTAGAGACTTTGATACAGGAGAACTTGAATATGAAATCTACACATACGGTGAGGAGATAAGTGTTGTTCCAGTGAAAAAGAAGGAAAAGCCACCTGCAATGAAGCTGGCTGAGAAGAGATTAAAGCAGGAAATAAAGAAATTCTTACCTGATGTTTATACTGAGGTTGAGCTTGTGAGCCCGCACAAAGCAGTGATCTATGCAGATGAGTTCGATATTCCTGCAATAATTGGAAAGAAGGGCAAGAGGATTACAGAAATTGAGAAGAGATTGGGTATAAGCATTGATGTGAGGAGTTTTGAAGAGAAGATGAAGGAGATGCCAAAAGAGAAGATACCAGTTGAGGTAGAAGAAAAGAAAAAGCAGATTGTCCTAAGAGTTTCACCAGATTACGCAAAGAAGCCTTTGAAGTTCTTCGGTGGAGAGCAGTATGTGTTCACAGCAACACCATCAAAGAAGGGCATAGTTAAGGTAAGCAAGAACACGCCAATTGGAAGGGAGCTTAAACGTCTGCTGGAAGCGGGAATTGAAATATGGGCTTCCCTTTGAATTTTATATTTTAGGAGCTCAGTTGCGAGGGTAGTCATCACCTTCAGCTAGCGAAATTGTCATCATCGCCCGAAAGGTTTTTATCCTAAGTTCTTAAGTCCCTTTCGATGTTCATATTAGCATCTCAAAGTCCAAGACGAAGGGAAATTTTAGAGAGATTCTTTGAGGACTTCAAGATAGTACCGAGTAATACTAATGAAAGCGTTATTGCAGAAAATCCACGAGAAAAAGCAATTGAAGTTGCAAGGAAGAAAGCATGGGAAGTGTACAACAGAACAGGAGGTACTGTTCTTGGAGCTGATACAATAGTTGTCCTTGAGAACAAAGTCCTTGGAAAGCCTAAAAATGAAGAAGAAGCAGAAAAAATGCTCAAGCTGTTAAGCGGGAAGGTTCATGAGGTTATTACTGGCTATTGCATAATTCACGAAGGGAAGGAGATTACAGGCTTTGAGGCCACGAAAGTTAAGTTTAGGGAGCTTAGTGAGGAAGAAATTAAGTGGTATGTAAGCACTGGAGAACCTTTAGATAAAGCTGGAGCCTATGCAATTCAGGGAAAAGCTGCCATTTTCATAGAGTGGATTCATGGGGATTTTTACAACGTCGTCGGCTTGCCAATTAAAGTTGTGCTCGAGCTTAAAAAGTTAGGATTTCCACTAAAGTAGTTCTGAAAATAGCAAGTCTTCCTTCGTTCCTCCAGCTTTTTTAAAGACCTTTTCGCTCCATCTAATGGCACCCACATCACTGGGCATATGTGCATCGCTTGCAAATGTCAGCTTAATTCCTCTTCTGATGCACAGCTTAATGAAATCCAGCTCTGGAACTCTGTAACGGGAGCTGATTTCAAAGGCTTTGCCGTATTCTTCAGCAAGCTCAACGATTTCCAGATAGTCCCCATAGCTTGGGTATCCGATATAGGGAAAAACATTACCAAAATGTCCGATTATGTCCACATTCTCGTCTTGGATCGCTATTTTAATTAGATCAAGATACGCATCGATCCCTCCTGGATCAAGCCATACGTGAGCAGAAGCAATAACATAATCAAGCTTTTTTGCCATTTCTGTGGTTATATCAACGCCTGTTGCGAGAATGTTAGCCTCAATTCCAGCCAGAACAGTAATTTCACTATCTCCCTTTATCTTTTGAATTTCCGAGATGTATGTATTGAGTCTTTTGGGAGTAAAATAGTGGACATGATCACTTATGCCGACTAACTTAAGCCCCTTTTTCTCTGCTTCAGCAACATTATCTCCAATCATACCAATGCCATCAGAATATTGGGTGTGTGTATGTATATCTATCATCCTAAAAACCTTCATACTTTAGCACTTTGCTCAATTAAATGTTTTTTGGTTTAGGAGTCAGAATTTGGTGAATATTTGTAGAGCTTTACGTTAGAAATGAAATTCGTGTATTTTGTTTATTGCTCTGTTTCAGACGTAAATAATTTAAGTTTTGTAAACCTTAAACTTTTCAAAGTTCTGGATAAAATATCCAATGTAAAGTTAAACCTTTAGTTTTGACAACTTTTAAATAGGAACAGAGAGTAGGAAAAACTTGGTGGTGGAAAATGGTTGAGCGCTCGAAAGTTAGGGTTCTCATAGCTAAACCCGGTTTGGATGGTCATGATAGAGGTGCTAAAGTTATTGCAAGAGCCTTGAGAGATGCAGGTTTTGAGGTCATTTATACCGGGATTAGGCAAACGCCTGAACAGATTGTTGAGAGTGTTATCCAAGAAGACGTTGATGTTCTCGGAATCAGCATCCTTTCTGGAGCTCACATGGTTCTAATTCCGAAGATACTCAGGCTACTTGAAGAGAAGGGGCTTAAGCCAAATGAAGACGTTCTTGTGATTGCTGGAGGTATTATTCCTCCAGATGACGCCCAAGAACTTGAAAAAATGGGAGTTGCAAAAGTTTTTGGCCCGGGAAGCCCAATTAATGAGATAATCAATTTTATTGATGAGAACCTCCCAAAACTTAAGAAGTTCAGAGGGAGTTAATAAACTTTATATTTCAAAGCTGGATAATTAAACCAAGTGATGCCAATGATTGACGACCTAATTGAGAGAATGCTCAAGGGAGACAAAAAAGCAACTGCAAGGTTAATCACTTTGGTTGAAAATGATGAAGAAAAGGCTCGCGAAATTGTCAAAAAAATTTACAAGTATACTGGAAAAGCCTACATTATCGGAATTACAGGTCCACCAGGCTCTGGAAAGTCAACCCTTCTTGACAAACTTATAAAACAAGCTCGTAATGAAGGCTTAATAGTTGGAGTCATAGCTATTGATCCAACCTCACCATTTACTGGTGGAGCATTGCTTGGTGATAGGATTAGAATGCAACGCCACTCGACTGATCCCGGAGTTTTCATAAGGAGTATGGCTACCCGTGGATCACTCGGAGGTTTGGCCAAGGCAACGAATGATGCCATTAAAGTCCTTGACGCTTATGGATGTGACATTATTTTTGTTGAAACTGTTGGTGTTGGGCAGATTGAAGTTGATATCGTCAAAACAGCTGACACTGTAGTCCTCGTCACAGTTCCTGGATTGGGAGATGATATCCAGGCAATTAAAGCAGGTTTGATGGAGATTGCAGACATATTCGTCATAAACAAAGCTGATAAAGAAGGTGCAGATGCAACTTTCTTTGAGCTCAACCTAATGCTTGACCTTGAAAAGGAGAAGTGGGAAAGAAGGGGTTGGAGACCACCGATTGTTGAAACTGTGGCTGTCACTATGAAGGGCATTAAGGACTTATGGGAAGCAATAAAACGACACAGAAAGTTCCTTGAAGAAAGCGGAGAAATTGATAAAAAGAAGAAGTTTAGGGCAGAAGAGGAAGTAAAAACAATTGTTTCTGATTCTGTTGCAAGGAAAATTAGTGAAAAGCTGAAGGACAAAGAACTTTCAAAACTTATTGATAAAATCGTGAAAAGGGAAATGGATCCCTATTCTGCTGCTGAAGTTGTTTTGGAAGAAACTCTGGGGGTGAAGATATGATAAAGAAAATTGATCATGTAGGAATTGCCGTTAAAAATTTAGACGAAGCAATTAAGCTCTGGGAAAGTCTTGGGTTAAAGGTTGCTGAGATTGAGGAAGTTCCAGGGCAGAAAGTCAGAGTTGCTGTGTTTAAAGTCGGCGAAAGCAGAATTGAGCTCTTAGAAGGAACAAGCGAAGATTCACCAATATCGAAGTTCATTGCTAAGAGAGGAGAGGGAATTCATCACATTGCTCTTGGCGTTGAAAACATTGAGGAGCACTTAGAGAAGCTTAAAGAGCAAGGATTTAGGCTGATTGATGAAAAGCCAAGAATTGGTGCTGGTGGTGCAAAAATAGCGTTTGTTCATCCAAAAAGTGTCAATGGTGTTTTGTTGGAATTATGTGAAAGAACGGAATAATTAACCACGGGTTATAACTGATTTCTGCACCTTTTCCTATATTTTTGGTCATATTTTCACATAAAAAATAAGGCAAAACTTTATAAATTTAAAGTCAAATCAGATATCAGTAAAGTGTTTACATTTTCGGTATACACTGTTCTAATAAGTACGGGACTCCTAAGACTAAAATCAGTAAGTATCCTGGACCCACATCTTGGGGGATGAGTGATGTTTAAAATGCTTAAAGACATGATGTCTGCTAACGTGAAGTTTGAGGGGGAAGAGCTTCCTTTTCAAGTTGTTCACTATTCCAAAATGCGGAATCTCTTAAAGAAATTTTCTCATAAAAAGAAGATTTTAATTACCCGGACACCTCCAACTGTAAATGACAATGCAACTTTCTATATCTGGATAAGCAAGATAGACCATCCCAACGCTGTTTCTCCCACAGATCTATATGTTATTGAACAAAAAGTTTGGGAAATAATAAAGAAAGAATCACCAATAATAGTCTTGGATGCGTTTGAATATCTGATGATGGAACAAGGTCTTGAAGCAACGTTAAGATTTACAGGGAAGCTTAGAGACATAGCACTTTTGAATAACTCAGGATTTATTGTTAGTATTAGTGAGGGGCTTGATGATAAAACCGTTGCTCTTCTTAAACGCATCGTGGAAGGATAGTGCTTTTGATTTTTCTTGCATCTCAGTAACTTATATATAACCTCATATCCAATCTTTCCCCTTAGGTGTATGAGATGCCATATATTGAGAAACTTGAGATGAAAGGATTCAAATCATATGGCAGCAGGAAAGTTGTCGTACCCTTTTCTAAGGGATTTACAGCGATTGTAGGTGCCAATGGCAGTGGTAAAAGCAATATCGGTGATGCTATTCTCTTTGTTCTTGGAGGACTTTCCGCTAAAGCGATGCGTGCTACAAGAATAAGCGACTTAATCTTTGCAGGAACAAAAAAGGAGCCTCCTGCCAAATATGCTGAAGTGACGATTTACTTTAACAATGAAGACAGGGGTTTCCCAGTGGACGCAGATGAGGTTGTTATAAAGAGAAGAGTATACCCTGATGGGAGGAGCACGTACTGGCTTAACGGCAAAAGGACAAGCAGAAGCGACATTCTGGACATTCTGAGTGCCGCAATGATCTCTCCAGAAGGATATAACTTAGTTCTTCAGGGTGACATCACAAAGTTCATCAAGATGAGCCCTGTAGAGAGGAGAATGATAATTGACGAGATTTCTGGAATTTCAGAATATGATGCAAAGAAAAAGAAGGCTATGGAAGAACTCAAGCAGGCTGAAGAAAATCTTGCAAGGGTAGATCTGCTTATACACGAAGTGAAAAAGCAATTAGATAAGCTGGAGAAAGAAAGAAACGATGCATTACGCTATTTGGACTTGAAAGAGAAGTTAGAAAAGGCTAAAGTTACTCTCCTTGTAGGAGAGATCAAAAGGCTTGAAAAGCTCATTAAGGAAAGTGAAGAAAGAGACAAACAGATAGAGAGGGAAGCTAAAGAAGTTGAGAATAAATTAAAGGAAATTGTAAAGGGAATAATTGAAAAAGTCCTGCATCAATAACTTTATTTTCAATTATGTTATAGTCATTTTTGCTTTCTATCATACAATAGATAAAAGTGAATAAATAACATTATTATTGCTGCTACATTTTATTCTTTTATCATAACTTGGGTACTCTTTCTT
>JALTMZ010000080.1 GCA_027001105.1 Thermococcus sp. | reverse complement strand
ACATTGGCTACTTAGTCTACATTCAGCTCAGGAATGTTGTAGATTCACTTGAAGCTATCTCAAAATTCGAAAATTTTTGGCTAACTCACGATGTTAAACCGGTTCCAGAAGAGTTTCTCAAAACCATTGGAAACCTTAAAAACTCCAAGCTTGTTGTGGCTTCACCAGATGAATTAAAATCCCCTCATGAACTGTACACGGATCTCATCAAGAGGGCGAAATGGGTGAGGGCAATTTCCTCTGTGGTGTTCAGGGAATATTCAGATGCCTTTTTAGAACTTGCATTTAAAGGGGCTGATATCGAAGCGATCTTACCAGAAAAGACATATGAAAAGTTCATCAACATGCTTGAGGATAAAGAGCTGGATGCCCTAAAGAAACTTTCCAATATGCGGATTTACACCTTAGAATGGAACCCCAGAGTTTCGTTTACAGTTACAGACTACGTGCTTGCCTTTGGGCTCCTCTTTCCTGATGGACGATATGACATGACCATGGATTTGGTCAGCTATGATCCAAAAGCAAGAAAGTGGGCACTTGATCTTTTCCACCACTACAAGCAGTTTGCAAAGAGAGTGCTTTGAGTTTCAGATGGGCTCAGCAATTATGGCTTTGTCCTTATATTGGAACACATATGCCCTTCTTTCACCTTTTAAGTTATTCTCAACTTTCCTCCTAAAGCGCCAGTACTCGCTATCTGGAATTGAAATTCTAAGCGTTGCCCTTCCGAATCCCTCTTTCCTCAGAAATTCGTTAATTCTGAGAGGATGGAACTTAACGATTCCAGCAATGACATAAGCCCTTTTGAAGTACTCGCTTTTGATGTCCTCATCACTTGTTGCCAATACACGGCGTTTTTCCCTTAATAACATGTAAAGCTTGCCCTTGACTGTGTGAAATAGCTCGTTTATTAAATCAGCATAGTCAATGCTCTGTGGGATTTCATAGAGATATTCCTTAGGCTCGCTCCATTCGATGATGTTTTCAAGGTCTGGATTGCTTTCAAGCCTAACCCCTTTTGGCAAGAGAACCGCCGAGCGTTCAGTTTTTGCTAAAGGCTCAAAGTAGAAAGTTAATCTGTTCAACTGTCCGTATAAGTCAATATACTCAAATTCACCTTTCCAGGGAATTCTTTCGCGCCTGATCTGTGGGGGTAAGTCAAATATGAATGCATCTGTTTTATGTTTGTAAGCTTCATAAATCTTGAGAGGACTTGGAAGTAGATCCTCTAACCTCCTTTCGGGCATTTCTGGTGGACGAGCAGGATCAGAGAATATCACATCCGCATTTACCTGCTTTATAACGTCCTCACTCAAGGAATCGCCATGAATGAATCTTATCTTCTCTTTAACACCATACTTCTCTGCATTTTTCATTGCATAAAACAGCTTCCTTTCATCAATATCAATTGCATAGGCTTCCTTGGCATATTTAGCGAAGAATATAAGCTGTATCCCAATCCCACAGCTCACATCAGCTATGCTTTCTGGCTTTACCCTCTTAGCCCTGTATTCGGCAACTGCCTCATGGGTGGCATACCTCAGGCCCTCTAAATCCATCCATAAATCCCTTCTTGAGAATTTATCTTTAGCCCTAATTCTGGCTCTCGCTATCTCGATTATCTCGTCAGCGTTCTCTCTTGGAAGTCTCGCCCTAATCTTTCTCTCATCAAACCCTTTCTTTATCATTTCAACTGCAAGTTCAATATACTCTTCCATTCTCTCACCGCTATTTCCTTAGGATGGACTCTTTTAAATTTTTGCGAAAAAGTTTAAAGCAAAGAAGAAAAGAAAAGATGGGAGAAGAAATGAAGAGAAGAGAAAAGCTCTACTTTGCACTGCTCGCTCTCATCATTGTTGGAACATTTTACTACACATACAAGCAAGCTTCAAGCGAGGGATTATATGATTATATCGGTGATGAAGTCTGGTACGTTTCAGCTTCTCGAAACGTCTTACACCGCTTAGGAATTGATGTGCATTACATTAATGAGACTACCGGAAGTGAAGGTGTCAATATAGTATTTCTCACTGAACCTGAAGTTAAGGGAGAAGTGAAGGTTTTCTTTTGGAAATTCACAATTCTAAGAACTTATACTGCAGCTGAACCTCCAAAGGTTCCGGATTTTGTCTCAAAACTTGGAATAAAGGTTGAATACATTCCATTTAATTTTTCCCAAGAATACAATGTTGACCTCATGAAAGTTAAAATTTGGCAGATTGCCCGAAAATATAACTACACAAAGTACATCCCATATACGAATTTTCCAGCCGTATACTATGAGATTCCAAAGAGCAATTTCAGTAGATTTGTTAAAGACGTAAAAGAGATTGAAGGTGTTGATGTAATCCCAGGTTTTCGATATCCTGATAAAGAAGGCATCCAGAATTACCTCAACACTGAGCATCCGTTTCTGGCTAAAGATTTCATAATGCTGGGCATGCTAATCCAAGACAAACCAGTATTCTGGCGTCTGCCTGGCTTAATTGCTCATGTAATAATTAACATCCTCGTATTTTTCGCGGCATTAAAAATTACGAGAAGCTACCTGGCGGCATTCATTGCACTAATATTCTCAGCCTTTGACCCTCTGCTGTATGCTACTTCACTGGCAGCGATGCTTGACATTTATGTTGCTCTATTCACTGCAATTTTTATGTATGTGATGGTTATTGGTGATTATCCTTTGAGTGGCATTTCAATTGGCTTAGCTGCAGCAGCAAAGCTCAACGGTGCATTTCCTTATCCCGTCTTGGTGATAAAGGCACTAAAAGATAGGATGAGCCTTAAGAGATACCTCCTGATTCTCTTTGTGCTTCCCGGAATTGCCTTCCTGATTCCAGAAGTTCCAATAATAATGGCAATCGGCTTTCAGAGATGGATTGAAGAGTTCATAGCAAGCTTTTCATGGCATCTGAGCTTTAAAGGTGAACATCCAGCAAATTCGCCTTTCTGGCAGTGGTTCATAAGCCTAAAGCCTTTCCCCTTCCACTACAACCCCGATGTCTTTGCAGCAACCGATCCGATTCTAATGCTCTCGATGATAGTCTTCATATTCGCTATTCCCTATGCCGCCAAGAAGAGGGGAAAAATCCTTATACCCTTTGGCATCTTTTGGTCAACAATTGGATTTTATGCTCTCCAATGGGTTCTCGGAGGAAAAACACAGTTTTCGTTTTATGCAACTCCTCTCGTCCCAGCTGGAGCCGTGACACTTGGAGTTATGGCATATGAACTGATAAAATGGGAGTACTTTGAGGAATCACTGAAGTTCTACTGGGGCTGGATTTTGAAGATTGTGGGTCCAATTATTCGGCTAATTCAAAAGGAATTTATTCAAAAAACTATGAAAGCTAAAACCGAAGAGAAAGAACCTCAAGAGTTCACTTCAGAAAATCAAGAAGATCCAGCTGGCTTCCCTTTTGAGTCTGAGCCTTAAGCTTTTCTTCAATTTTCCTTAAGGTCTTCCAGCTCTTTCTAACTATGGGCGGAAATTCGCCATGCTCTTTGTAGTACTCCTCAAGAAATTTTCTCGTCCTTGGATCGCTTGGATAACCAGAGCCAATCTCACCGTACTGCTTTTTGAGCTTTTCAATTGCTTTATCTCTCGTGACTTTGGCTAAAATTGATGCAGCAGAGACTGGAAGATATTTGGCATCGGCCTTATGCTCCGCTATTATTTTTGGAGAGAATCTCAGTCCTTTCCCAATTATCTCGCCAAAACGTTTCTCTTTCTCGTCGGCAGCATCAATGTAGAGAACATCGGGTTTTACTCTTAGGGAATTAAGAGCCTTTATGAAATTCTCAATCTCGAACTCATTCATTGTTCCCTCTCTTTCATCTATCTGTTCCGGACTCAGCTCAATAATTGCATAATCGTCTAAAAGTTCAATTATTTCATTGAACAGCTTTTCTCTTCTCCTTGGTGTCAGCTTTTTGGAATCTCTAACTCCAAGAGCCTCAAGCTTGCTTAAGTTTTTCTCATCAATTACAACTGCTGCTATGACGAGAGGACCTATAACCGGTCCTCTTCCTGCTTCATCAATTCCTCCAAGCTTCATAGTTCTGCACCTCATTTCCTGAATACTAACGTTCCGTAGATCACACCCAATAAAATAGTTGCTATTCCGCTCGGAGGAATATTGGTGGCATATGCCAAAAATATCGACAGGATTTCAATACTAAGTGTCAGAAAGAGGCTTATACCTACGATTTTTCTTAAATCATCACTGAGCATCATTGCAATTGCACCGGGAAGTACAGCGACAACTTGGAGCGTTATTAAGCCAACGGTTTTGACTATCAAAGCTCCAATTGCACCCACAATGATGTAAAGTATCATTAGGTATGCTCTAACATTTCCCCCATAGCTTTCCACTCCCTCAGGATCAAAACTTACATAAAGGAAGTCCCTATAGAGAAGAAACATGAGCAGGAAGAGCAAAAAACCGCCAAAGATCAGCATTTCCAGATCAGAGATTGTTATTAAAAAAACTTCTCCAGTGAGATAAGCAACTATGCTTTCCGAAAGGGCAAAATACGGTTTTGATGCTGTGACTTTGTAGAGAATTCCAAAGCCAAGAACTGTTGCTCCCGCAACAAAGCTTGAAATTATTCCAATGGCAATATCGCTTGTAAACCCTCTGTTTTCAATTTCTGCTATTATGATAACAACGATAACTGTCACAATAAGAGCAACCCACACAATTATACCAAGATTGCCAACTAAGAGTCCCAAAATCATTCCCAGCACTGCTCCAAAGAGAAGGGAGTGAAAGGTTGCATGAGTCAGAAAAGCCAGACCCTTCATGTTGATTAGGGGACTGAGCATGCCAAGGAGAACGCTTATCATTATGCTTGCAAAAAGTGCCCTTAGGAGGTATTCTGGAATCACTTTCTCTCACCCCTGTGGATGTGAACATCTCCAATGATGCAGTATAATTTGTCTCCAACTCTCACTGCTTTTGATAGTGAACCATAGACTCTGGTTATTATTTCGTCCCTGAGAACCTCAGGCGGTGTTCCAAATGCAATAAGTTCTCTGTTAAGAAGCATGACTTTGTCGCCGATCTCTGTAAGAGGATTGATGTCATGAGTTGTGATTATAGTTGTAATGCCCTTTTCTTTCTTTATTTTGTTTAAAATGCCTGCCACTTCAGCTCTTGCACTTGGATCCAAGGCAGAGAGGGGCTCATCCAGGAGGAGGAGCTTGGGGTTTGATATGAGAGCTCTTGCTAACAAAACTCTCTGCTTTTGTCCTCCGCTGAGCTCTTTGAAAAGCTTATCCTTTATATCCTCCAGCCCAACAAAGCTCAGTGCCTCCTCTGCGGATTTTAGAATTTCCTTCGGGATTTTAAAGTGTACAAAACTTTTTTTATAAATTTGCCCCATTGCAACCACTTCAAGCACTGTGAGAGGAACCCTTTCATTTAGATAATGGCTTTGAGGCACATAAGAAATCATGTCTTTAGATTCATGCGGCGGTTTACCAAAAATTAGCAGCTTTCCAGTATATTCTTTGTGGAATCCAGCCAATGTTCTGAGTAGAGTTGTTTTTCCCGCACCATTGGGTCCCATTAAGAGCAGAGTTTCACCTTCATGGAGTTTAAAAGTCAATCCTTTGACTGCCTTGTAGTTTCCGTAATAAATGTCGACATTTTCCGCTGTCACCGCTTCCATGTGCTCACCTCAGAATTTAGGTCTGCCTAAATGTTTGTAAGGTAATTGTGTTTTAAAAAGACTTTGTTTATTATTGCCAACACGTTGTTAATTTGAAACAACCTCACTGCCATGACAAAGCCAAAAGAATCAATTTGGGACTTGCTTCTTTCAATTTTCTTGGAGTCTTATTGGAACCAGCTCGATGGTGGAGGAATACTTCACTATACTCCAACCTTTCAATTCTCTTAGAGTCTTATTGGAACTAGCTCCAAAGAAGTTAATGACATCAATTAGACTCACTTTCAATTCTCTTAGAGTCTTATTGGAACAAGCCAATTGGGAGGAGACCGCA
>JALTMZ010000079.1:7695-20845 GCA_027001105.1 Thermococcus sp. | reverse complement strand
CTGCTATACCCTTCAGCTTAAAGATCATTAGAGGTGATGCTCATGGCAACTAAAAAGGTTGGTTCAGCTGGAAGATTTGGTCCAAGGTACGGTCTCAAGATCAGAAGAAGGGTAGCTGCTGTAGAAGCAAAGATGAAGCAAAAGCACACATGCCCAGTCTGCGGAAGGAAGGCTGTAAGGAGAATAAGCACCGGAATTTGGCAGTGTCAGAAGTGCGGTGCAACCTTTGCCGGCGGCGCTTATCTGCCAGTAACACCAGCTGGGAAAGTCGCTAAGAGAATAGTTTCAAGGGCCTGAGCCCTGATAAATCTTTTTTGGTGAGAAAAATGGTTGAAGTTGTTTATAGATGTGCAAAATGTGGAAAAGAAGTTAAGCTTGATTTAGCGATTACAAGAGAAGTCCGCTGTACATACTGCGGAAGCAAGATACTCTACAAACCGAGACCTAAAGTTGCAAGAAGAGTAAAAGCGATCTAAGCTCTTTTGAAAGTTTCGATTTTTCAAAAAGCTTTTAATTGCTTTGTATTACTTATGAGTGATAGCGATGATGCTGATAACAACCTCACACAGACCTACAAGAAGAACGAGAAGCTTTGGACATGATCTGGAGAGGGTGTTCCCCAACTCCACATATCTAACAAGAGGAAAGAAGACAATCCAAGACCTGCTTATGGAAGCTTACGACAGAGGTTATGAGAGACTTTTGATAATAAATGTCTGGAAAGGAAATCCGCTTAAAATGACTTTCATCAAAGTTTCTCCTGACGATTGGGGATATCTCGGCTATCTCTACCTTCACGGGATTAAACTTCAGAGAGAGATTGGTTTCAGGAATATAAGACCAATCCGTGAGGAAATGCCGTTTATTGTCACAACTGCTAAGAGGGTTGGTCTCGACCATATAGCCTTTGCCCAAGCTTTTGCCGAACTTACAAACGGAAAATTCATTCCAAGAGGGGACAAGAGCTTGACTTATATAGCGGACAGATACAATACTGATGTTCTTGGTGTTATTGAGAGACATCCAAGAGGGATGGCGATCAACTTTTACCGCTTAGATATAACAAAAGAAAGACCAGTTGGACCTTTAATTAGTGTAAAAATCTGGATCATGGAAGATGGAAGGAGATGGGACTATAAAGAAGCATTGGGCATTAAAGTCAAAAGGAGAGAGCGTGAATGAATAGGATAAAGGGAACTATAGAGATTGAGTTCCCAAGCGAGGAGATTGCAAAAATTGTTTACGAGAGCGTCCTTTTTGAGCATTTGAGTGTTCCCTATCGAAGAAGTGAAATTGAGTTTAAGAGGGAAGGGAATAAAATTATTTTGCACTTCACGGCTCAAGATAACTCAGCTCTAAGGGGAACTCTCAATTCCTATTTAAGATGGATTAAAGTTGCTATGGATGTTGCAGAGCTTTAGCAAAACCTTCTTAAATGTTTTCACTGATTTTTGGTTGGATTAACGATTATGGAGGTGTGTTGAAATGCAGAACATTCCACCACAAGTTCAGGCTTTATTGGGGCAGCTTGAGAGCTATCAACAGCAATTACAACTTGTTATCCAGCAGAAACAGAAAGTTCAGGTTGATTTGAATGACGCCAAGAAAGCTCTTGAGGAAATCGAAAAAGTTGAGGAGAATACTCCGATCTACAAGACTGTTGGAACCCTAATAGTGAAAACCAGCAAGGATAAAGCCGTTGAAGAACTTAAGGAGAAGATCGAGACCCTTGAAGTTAGACTGAATGCCCTTAACAGACAAGAGCAGAAGCTCAATGAAAAAATTAAGGAGCTGACTCAGAAAATACAGTCAATGCTCAGACCAACAGCTGGCTGATTCTTTGCCTAATTTTACTCTTTACTCCTCGTATGGTGATTGGGATGACAAAAAGGGTTATTTACATTGGATTACCAAAGCTCAGTGAAGATGAGCTCATTGCTTTAGGGGAGCTGGCTCAAGAGACTGCAATTGAATACATATTTGAACATCTAACACGGAGTGAAGTGAAGGACATAGAGGTTACAGCCAGAATAAACAAGGAAGAGACACTTGATTTGGAGCTTGAGGTATACCTTGAGGTACCAATATTTGTGAGGGTTGATGTTGATAAGCTGGTTGATGAAGCATTAAGATTAGCTTATAAAAAAGTTGAGGAAAGGTTGAGGAAAATTGCGGGGCAAAATAAAACTTAAGCGATTTTTGGAGGAGGCAAAAGAAAAGGGATATTCTTTTCTGCTCTTATGTCACCACAATGCTGACCCAGATTCATTGGGTAGTGCAATTGCTTTTTCTCGATATCTCAACAGCATGGGTTTAAATAATCGAATTGGCGTTGCTCAAAGCGTTTCTTCTTATGCGAAGCGTTTGTTATCCTTTGCAAAAGTTGAAAAAGACCCTGAAGTTAAAGAAGATGTGGTTGTCATATTTGATACTTCATCAATTGAACAGCTTGAACCAGTTGAAATTCCAAAAGATAGGTTTGTAATTGTAATTGACCATCACATCGAGAAAGAGAATCCAATAAAAGCCCACATAAGAATTGTTGATTCTTTAAGAACATCCACAGCTGAAATAGTGTGGGAGCTCTTAAAGTACTTCAACTTTTATGATGAAATTGCAGCAAAAGCAATACTTGCGGGAATAGCGACAGATACAGCTAATTTCAGATACGCAAATGCAAAGACATTTAAAACTGTAAGCGAGATTCTTGAGAGATTTTCAATCCAGATGGGAGAAATCTACAACTTAACAGCCCCGGTAAGTGATGAGAACATTGACCAAGCGAAGAGAATGGCTATTTTAAAAGCATGCCAGAGGATGGAGATTAAAAAATTCAGAAAATACATAATAGTGACATCCAAAGTCTCTGCTTATGAATCTTTAGCGTGTAAAGTCTTTCTCCAGCTTGGAGCGGACGTTGCAATAGTGGGGAGTGAAAAGAAGGGTGTTAGGATTTCTGCAAGAGCAAAGGAGCATTTAGTAAAGAGGGGGCTCCACTTAGGCAAAATAATGGAAAAAGTTGGCCCAATCATCGAAGGTTCAGGGGGAGGTCATGCCGGGGCTGCTGGAGCAAATGGTAAGAGAAATCTTGATGAAGCCATTAAGTTTTTAGTGAAAGAGATTGAGAAATTTTTGAGGGGAGTTTAAATGGCACGATGCCCAATATGTGGTGAGGCATTAAAATGGGAAGAGTTAATTGAGCAGATGCTCACGCTTGAAAACTTTAGTGAGTTGCTGGCTGATAAAGGTAGGTTTATTTCTGCATTTGAGGAATTTGTTTTTATGTGTCCACATTGCAAAGAGGAATTTTATGGTAGGCATCTTGACATCAAAGAGGCAGAAAAAATCTTTGAGCTGTTAAATGATTTTAAGGGTGGGATAGATTACGAAAACAAAAAAGTTAAGCTGAAGCTAACCAATTTGCTTGCCCTTGATATGATGCTTGAGGAGTGGGATAAGAGGGTTAAGCGGTGAACTCGATGAGGGAAATTGAAAAGCTCCTTAAGGAAAGGAAAATAAAAGATGCCATAGAAGTTGCCCTCAAGATGGAGAACACAATTTTAAAGCTTGAAGTTCTGGCGTATATTCTGCGGTCTGTTGATAGTAGAGATCATCAGGAGTTCATTTTTTCTCAAATGTTTGAGGTTGCTGAGTCTTTAGATCGCCCTCAAGACAAAGCCATTGCTCATGCAATACTGGCGTATTCAGCATATGCCATGGGAAAAGAGAAAGTTGATGAGCCTCTCTTTCAAAAGGCTGTTGATATTGCAAAATCTCTGCCCCATCCATCTTGGAAAGCAGAAGCTTTGGCTGACATTGCATATTATATGGCAAAAGCTGATTTGTTTGAAGAGAGTTTCAGAACTTTCCTTTTAGCTTACAATACAATACGTGGTTCAAAGGAGCCTTACTCAATTACAGTCTCAGTTCTTTCAAATATTGCAAGGAGATTAGTTAGAGTCGGAGATGATATCCCAAACAGGATCTCAATTCAATTTTACAGCCTTGCAAAAGAGATTTATCAGTCCATTCGCTTCATGACCCAAGCAAAACTGGTTAATGAAAAGATAGAATTTGTCCAAAATGTTCTCAAGCGGAAGAACTTGGCCATTGCTGAATTTCTTGGAAAAGGTGACATTGAAAAAGCAATTGCCTCAATAAGGTACCTTGATCCTAAAGAACGAGTGCTGGGACTCTTAGAGATTTCTTATTGGTTGATCCTTCATGATAAACCAGAGCTGGCAAGAAAAATCTTGACCGATGCTTTCAATATGATGCTGACAGGCAAGTTCAAGCCCAATGACATGGAGTTGGTGAGAGTTGCCCAAAAGTTCATGAAAATAGGACTTCTTGAAGATGCGTTGATATTGGCAGGGATAATTGAAGATAGACTCAAAGCCTCAGAAGTTCTGGGTGATATAGCCTTAACATATGCTCGCTTTGGAAAAAAGGAGAAAGCTCTTTCAATAGCTGAGGGCATTCAAAACGAAACTGTTAAGAGTAGAGTTCTAAAAGCTCTGAAAGGTGAGGGGAATGTGGGACACGAGTAAGGATTACCGCTTGCTCATCGCAGAAAAAGCGGTTGAGCTGTTCTTAAAGACAATTGAACATGCAAAATTTAAAGGCAGATGGGACAAGAAGAAGGCAATAAAGTTAGCCAAAGAGATGCTCCCTGAATTGCAAGCCATGAGATATTCATATCTTGACCCCAAGGAACTAATTGATACTCCACAAATGGAAGCCCTTAAAGAGAAAGCCCAGGGGATAATTGAGGCATTAGGTGGAGAGGAGTGGCATCACAAGTTCTTAAGCTTGGCTGACAAGAGTGAAAAAGAGAAAGTGGAGGAAGCAGTTGCTAAAGTTAGATTTTTCCTCAACACAATACTTAATTTGGACAAGAGATTAGCTTTAGGAAAAATCAATGATCCAGTAATTGCTGTGGATATAAAAGTCGGTGAGGTCATGAGTGTAGGAAAGCATCCAAATGCTGATAGACTTTTGGTTTGTAATGTGAACATTGGGGATAGAGCAATAACAGTTGTTACAAATGATTTGACAGTTAAAGAAGGGAACAGAGTGGCTGTTGCTTTGTTGCCACCAGCAAACTTCAGAGGAATTGTCAGTGAAGGGATGTTCCTTGGTGCTGGAGAGGGAGTGCTGAAAGATGTGAAAGGAGAAATTGGGGGCTTACCTAAGGGGATTCCGCTCGATGCCTTGAAGGAGACGAGGAACTTAGTGGAGGCATTCTTGAAAAGCTAAACACATTCTCTCGCTTTCTTTAAATCTTCTTCACTCAAACGCCAGCCCATAGCACCGAAGTTCTCTTTTAAATGTTCCTTATTGCTTGCCTTGGGGATTGCAATTACATTTTCGTACCAAATTAAATAGTTCAGCGCAATTTGAGCAGCCGTTTTGCTGTATTTTTCTCCTATTTTGGCTAAGCATGAGTTTTGAGCCAACTGTCCCTTTTCCAGCGGTGTGTATGCTATCAGCGCTATATTCTCCTTTTTCATATATTCAAGAAGGCCTGTTCTTTCAACTCGTCTATCCATGAGGGAGTACTTCACTTGGTTTGCTACAATTTCATATTTCCTCATAACCTCCTGACTTCTCTTCAAGAGCTCCAAATCAAAGTTGCTGACACCGATGTAGCGTATAAGCCCCTCATCAACCAAATCTTCCAATGCCCAGAGTGTCTCTTTGATCCGCTTAAAATCATCAATTGGCCAGTGGAGCAAATAAAGATCAATATATGTTCCAAGCCTCCTTGCACTGTTCCGAGCGGCTTTCTTTGCTTTTTCATAACCAAAATTGGTAGGCCAAACTTTGCTGATGATGAAAATGCTATCCCTTTCGTATTCCTTAATGGCATTTCCGACTATTTCTTCACTATGTCCTGCCCCGTAGAATTCGGCAGTGTCAATTAAATTAATACCTAAATCCATGCCGTAGCGTAAAGCTTCAATACTCTCTTTGTCTCTTGAATAATCTGCCCTTTCTTTTCCACCTATCCCCCATGTGCCCATTCCTATTGCTGTGACCTTGTCATTCCCGATTTTCTTTAAGTCGTTAAACGGAATTACCCTCTTCACGTCATTCACCCGAAAATTAATTTTGTGTTAACATTTATTAATTCAATGATGGAGATCTCATTGATGATGAATACGGGGCCACCTGAGGTGGGGATGAAATTTCCCCAATGCTGATATTCCAAAAATCTATATACTCTCACATCCCTAATTTTATTGTGGGATGGAAATGGTAAGCTCGCACTTCAAACATATTCTCCTCAAGCTTGGACTTGACGAAGAGAGAATAGAGATCTTAGAAATGAAAGGTGGCATAGTTGAGGATGAATTTGAGGGTTTACGCTATCTTAGGTTTAAAGACTCAGCGAAAGGCCTAAGAAGAGGAACTGTTGTGTTTAATGAGTCTGATATAATTTTGGGATTTCCTCACATAAAGAGAGTTGTCCATCTGAGAAATGGTGTAAAGAGAATTTTTAAAAACAAGCCCTTCTATGTGGAGGAAAAAGTTGATGGGTATAACGTTAGAGTTGCTAAGGTTGGAGAGAAAATTTTAGCTCTAACAAGAGGCGGTTTTGTTTGTCCGTTTACCACTGAAAGGATTGGGGACTTCATAAACGAGCAGTTCTTCAAAGATCATCCTAATTTAATTCTCTGCGGTGAGATGGCAGGTCCAGAGAGCCCATATTTAGTCGAAGGTCCGCCATATGTCGAGGAGGATATTCAGTTTTTCCTCTTCGATATTCAAGAAAAGAGAACTGGGAGGAGTATACCAGTTGAGGAAAGGATAAAGCTGGCTGAAGAATACGGCATTCAGAGCGTTGAAGTCTTTGGTCTTTATAGCTATGAAAAGATTGATGAGCTTTATGAGCTGATTGAGAGGCTCAGCAAAGAGGGGCGAGAAGGAATAGTCATGAAAAGTCTGGATATGAAGAAAATCGTGAAGTATGTAACGCCCTATGCAAATGTTAACGACATAAAGATTGGCTCAAGGATTTTCTTTGATTTGCCTTATGGCTACTTCATGCAGCGCATAAAGAGGTTAGCATTTTATATTGCAGAGAAGCGCATAAGGGGAGAGGATTTTGATGAGTATGCAAAAGCCCTTGGAAAAGCCTTGCTCCAGCCCTTTGTGGAGTCAATATGGGATGTTGCGGCTGGTGAGATGATTGCTGAGATTTTCACGGTTAGGGTAAAGAAAATTGAAACCGCTTATAAGATGGTATCTCATTTCGAAAGGATGGGGCTTAACATCCATATTGATGACATTGAGGAGCTTGGCAACGGCTATTGGAAGATCACATTCAAGAGGGTTTATGACGACGCAACTAAGGAAATCCGGGAACTTTGGAATGGACATGCTTTTGTTGATTGAAGATTTAACTCTTTCCAACCTTCTCCACGAGCTCATCCAGCACTTCTTTGAACTTGGCAGCATCCACCCATTTAATCCCCATCTTCTCAGCCCATGTAAGAATACCAACATCGGCTGAAACTATTATTGCATCGAGCTCTTTAGCCAATAAAATCAGTTCAAAATCCTCTTTGCTGTCCACTATTCCTTCTCTTAGAGCCTTCCTGTAGTTTCTACGGAGCTTTTGGATAATCTTATCAACATTATCGGTATCGAGGACGCTCTCCCTAACAGCTTTCTCTGCAACTCTCAACCCTTTATCAATTCTCCTTCTAATGTCCTCAATCAGCTCATAGACTACAAAAGCCGGAATTTTGATGTCGTGAACGTTTGGGGGCTTCTTTATTATGTAAAGCTCAACATCAGGAGAAACCTCGCTCTCATCAACGAAGTGCATAATTTCCCTATAAATTCCGGGAGACATGTAAAATTCCACCTTACCAAACAGCTTTTCAGCGTATTCTAAAAATTTTTTCATAGCTTCAGTTGGTGTTTTGCCAAATTTTACCCTGACGTCTGGATTGACAAAAATGCTGGTATCAAGGACAAAGCGAATCATTGCAACCACAAGTTTATTTAGTCTTTTTGGTTTAAAACGCTAACCTTAAATAAATTTGATCAAACTAAATAACAGGTGGAATTATGGAGGTCATAAAAATATCAGTAAAGCGGGACATAATTGAGAGCCTCAAGTTTTACAACAAAGACTTGAAGGAATTGGAGAGAGAGGCTAAGGTTCTCCTAGCTATTGAGCTCTTTAAAGAGGGTGTTTTATCTCTTGAACAGGCTACAGAATTTGCCGAATTGCCCCTGCAAAAGTTCATAGATGAGCTTAAAGCTCATAATGTTCCGATTCTTGAATATGACGAAAGTGAGCTTGAGGAGGAACTTGCAAGTGTCAATAGTCTCTAATTCCTCTCCCCTCATACTTCTCGCAAAAATAGGGAGATTTGACCTTTTGAAGCAATATGAAAATGTGTTCATTCCCAATGCCGTATATACGGAAGTATGTATCCACGGTAAACTCTTGCCTGGAAGTGAGGAGATAGAAAGAGCTATACAGGAAGGCTGGATTCAGATAAGAAAAGTCAAAGCTCTCCCCGAATTGGAGTTTCTATTAGGTAGAGGGGAAGCTGAGGCAATAACTCTGGCAAAATCCCTCAACCTTCCTATTTTAATTGATGAGAGGAAGGGTAGGATATTGGCAAGAAAGATGAATTTAATTGTTTTTGGAACGTTAGGAGTTTTAATTAACGCTTATAAGCATGGATTGATTGAAGATCTTGACTCCGAGGTTCAAAGGCTGGTTAATGCTGGTATCAGAATAAGTCCTGTTTTGTTAAGAAAACTGATGGAGGAGGTAAAATGAAAGTAGGAGTTGTCTTTGGAGTTAGCGAAATTGCAGACCCAAAAAAGTTTGAGAAAAAAGCATCGCAGTTTTTAACAAGGCTTTCTGAAGAGTTTGAAGTTGTTGGCGGGGCATTTATTTCCACAAAAAAAGAGTTCAAAGACCTTAAGGAGGAAATAGACTTCAATAAGGTTGATGCAATTGTCTTATACCCATTAACTGGTGGAACTGAAAATCCGCTGAAGGAGTTTGCAATCTACAGAAAGCCAGTGATTCTCTTTGGTGATTCCTTCAACAACTCAATAGCAGCTGCTGTAGAGATTAGGGAATATCTCAGGGACAGACTTATACCTTCAACACTGGTTACAAGTTATGAAGAGCTTAAAGCAGCTCTTCTTGGCTATGATGATATGAAAGAGATGCTCGATAAGTTCCTAAACTTGAGACTCGGTTTGATTGGTAGAATTTCCCCATGGCTCATTAACGAGAAGTTTGAGCTTCCTTATGTCCATATAAGCTTGAAGAAGTTTTATGAATACTACGAATCTGTAACTGAGGCAGAAGGATGGAAAGCTGTTGAGGATGTAATAGCAAAAGCGAGAGAAATTAGAGAGCCTAACAGGGAAGACCTTGTAAAGGCTGGCAGAATTTATGTCGCGCTAAAGAGAATTATCGAAGACTATAAACTTGATGGCTTTACAATAGGCTGCTTTGATCTGATTGGAAAGATTAAAGCAACACCATGCTTGGCATTAGCATTGTTCAATGCCGAAGGAATACCGGCGGCTTGTGAGGGGGAGCTTAACTCCCTGCTTGGAATGGCGATAATTAGAAAATTCTTCAATAAACCGGCATTTATGGGCAATATAGCTGATTACGGAGAGGATTATATAATTTTGGCCCATTGCACTGCTCCCCTAATCGCTGGTTATACCTTAAGATCCCACTTTGAAAGCGGTATGGGGGTTGGAGTTGAGGTAGATTTGCCTCGGAAAAAAGCGTCACTCCTTAAAATAAGGGGAAGAAAAGCTGTTGTAGCCAGTGTTATGGTAGCTGAGAGAGAAAAAAGTGAG
Organism: Thermococcus sp.; assembly: GCA_027001105.1. Taxonomy (GTDB): domain Archaea; phylum Methanobacteriota_B; class Thermococci; order Thermococcales; family Thermococcaceae; genus Thermococcus_B. Next base: position 10,984 of record JALTMZ010000079.1, on the reverse strand, counting down.
CAGAGATGCAGAACCCAGCTTAAGCTCAAAATTGAGGACGCTAAAGACTTTGTGGATGGCACATTAGGAAATCATCATCTTCTGGTCTATGTTGACAGCGAAGAGCTGGCTGATCTGTTAAGTGAGCTTGGGTTTGAAGTCATGCTTTACTAACTTTTATTTTCCAAATATCTTTGCGAAGAACCTTTTTATTTTTGAAAAAATTGATTCATGCTCGCTGTTTTCAAAGGCAGCATTTTGTTGATATTTCTTTGCCCATAACTCGGCATCTTTTCTCTTCATTTCGTAACGTGACGTTGGATCTTTTATTGCCCCGCTTATGCTGGGACTCAGGATTACCACCAGGGATTATTACCATTGCGTCCTATTTAAGTTTTTACTCATATCACGTAAACTGGCGCAAGCTTTATAAATTCTTGATCTTTATTATACTTTGGTAATTAAAACTGAAAAAGATTAAGCTCTATAATTATAGTGTTAGTGAGGTGAGAATGTGGAGGAAAAGACAAAGAAAGTGGTTATCTGGTTAATAGACAAGTTTGTAGATTTTATCATTATAACAGCCGGTGTTGCTTTAGGCATAATAATTGCTGCCGGGTTTATCGCAAAGCACATGATTGCAGCACTTCCATAGGGGGGAAATAAATTGAGAGGACAAGCGGCAATTGAATATTTGTTCATGATTTTAGTGGCACTACTCATAGTAAGTTTAGTTATACGATACATAAAGAACATAGCCAATGAAGCTGGACGAACAATAGAAAATGCCACAAGGGTATTATTGAGGGAGCTTCAGAGTTCTTATTCAAATATTGAAAAATAAAAGAAATGTCAAGATTTTCTTGCATATAGTATAACACCCATAATTGAAAGCACAACTAAGGCTATTGGAATTGGATGTAATGTTGCTCCCACCAATCCAAGTGCACCAAAGATGACTCTGAGTTCTTTTCTTATTGGTTTCTTATAGTAACCCGTGATAGCTATTGATAGGAGGTACATTATGAGTATTGTTGCTATGAAGTAGTAGAGTACTCTGAGTGCAACTTCTGGTGTCCACTGCTGGACTGTTATCAGGAACATTTCTGGATGAGTAAAGTATATGTATGGTCCAATGTAGCCGGCTAAGGCATATTTAACCGAATTAGTTGCGGTTTTCCAGAAGTCTCCTCCAGCTAATGCTGAACCCGCGTATGCTGCCAGGGCAACAGGAGGTGTTAGATCAGCAAGTATTCCAAAGTAGAACACGAAGAAGTGAGCTGCTAATAGTGCGATTGGGGTTGCATATCCTGGAACCGATGCAGAGTAAACTGGATTGTTTGCCACAGCGTTAAAGACTGCTGGAGCTGCTACCAATGACGTGATAACGTAGTTTGCGGTTGTTGGCACACCCATACCAAGTATTAGGCTGAATATCATTGCCATCATTAAGAGCAACAGTAGGTTTCCTCCGGCTAAATCAACAAGTCTGTATCCAAGAGACGTAACGAGTCCAGTCATTGTAAGAACACCTTGAATTAAACCAGCACTTGCAGCTGCAAGCATAACTGTTGTGCTTGTCTTACCTGCACTTATCATGGACTCATAAGTTGCCGAATACATTGCTTTACCGCCTTCTGTTTTGGATTTGTAACCAACTATTAGAGAGAAAATTATTCCAAAGACACCGCTCATTAAAAGGATTTCTTCTTTTCTCATATAGAGGAACTTTCCAAGTGCCACAAGGAATATGAACAGCATGCTTATGTAGAATTTTTCGTTGAACTCTACTTTGTCTGTGGTAATTGCCATGATGATTAGTGTCAGTCCACTTATCAGGAGAGCAACCCCTACAGGTTTTGCATGTTGTCTTCCTGTGAACATTAGGAGGGTTGTAATAAGAACTGTTGCCACATAAAGTGGTTCATGTCCAGGAATTTCATCTTTTGAAACCCATGCAACCCAGATTGCAATACCCAGTGAAGAAACTGCCGCAATATGTGGTGCAATACCCCATACCAACGCAACAGTAATTACAACTATTGGCAACAATATGTACAGTTTCCTCAGAAAATACTTTATTGGTTTAAAGTGTTCTCTTGGCATTCCTTTCAAACCTAAGCGTTTAGTCTCAAGATCAATGAATAGATAAACCCCTGAGTAATAGATTAATGCTGGTAGTACTGCTGCAATGATAAGCTTATTATATGGGACACCAAGAAACTGTGCCATGATAAATGCAGCTGCACCCATTACTGGAGGCATCAGCTGACCTCCAGTTGAAGCCACAGGCTCAACAGCGCCGGCTATCTCTGGTGGATAACCTGCTTTTTTCATAAGTGGGATTGTGAATGTTCCCGTTGTTAGAACGTTGGCAACTGAACTCCCACTAACCGTTCCCATCATACCACTTGAGATAACAGCGGCCTTTGCAGGACCTCCAGGTCTTGGTCCAAAGATGGATATCATGAATTCGGTGATATAGTCACTAACTCCAATTTTCAGCAAGAATGCACCAAAGAATACGAATGCAAAGACGTAGATTGTCATGACGTAGAATGGAATACCAAAAATACCCTGATCGAGGTAGAGATACTGAGCTATACGTGTCCAGTTGAAACCCGCATCTTTTATACCATAGAGAAGGAATACAGTGACTATTGTTGGCAGGATCCACCCTATTGCTCTTCTGGTGGCTTCTAAGACCAAGATTATAGCAAGAAATCCAAATATAACATCTGTCTGGTTAACGTCATAGTATACCATATATGTCGGCCATCTCCAGAATTTATACAGTGCGGCTGCTAATCCAAGGAGTATTAAGAGGTAGTCTATTAGCTGCACTTTCTTGAGATACTTGTCCTTCTTTATTATTGGATATCTAAGGAATGCTATAACAAATATCATGCCCAAAACAAACGCCATTACCTGCTGATCCTGAAAATCAAGCTTTAAAATTTCGATTCTTATGCCTAATTTGTCAAATAGGGAATATACTGTAAATGTAAAGTTAAATATAAACAGTATCTCGAAGATACCTATGAGTATTGCTGCAGCCTTTACCACGTTTTCCAGTTTTGGTGGTAGTGTTCTCGTTTTTTCGAGTGCTATTTTCTTTTCGATTTTTTCAAGATTCTCTCCCATAATCAACACCTCCTACTTATTATCAACAAGATTGGAACCCTTCTAATCTCAATTTTCATGATGCCATCCTCTTTTGGCTGGACAAAAACAATTTTGTCATTGATTTTGATGGTGGCATTGTTAATGGGGATGAACCAATATTCCCATTTCTTCCCAAGAAATTTGT
>JALTMZ010000079.1:0-7685 GCA_027001105.1 Thermococcus sp. | reverse complement strand
AACTCCTGCCATCGTTCCTCCACGGCAAAAATACCTCGCTTTGAAACATGATACACATCCACGACTTTGGTTAGCGATACGCTGTGAGTATAACTAATTTCAAGTGTGGAATTTGAGCCAAGGAAATAATAACATGCGGTATCCTCAAATTTTATTTCAACTACGGAAACCGGGACAAGCATTACAACTGCAATTAAAAGCAAGAAAAAAAGAAAAAATTTCTTCAAAAAGTTCACCCCATCATCCCTTAAGGTTGTCTGGAACTTTTATGCCGTGCTCTTCATAATATTTGACGGCTCCTGGGTGAAGTGGGATCATAAGACCATCAAAGGCATGCTTCATGTCAATCTGCTTTGCAACTTGGTGAGCCTTGGCTAATTCATCAATGTTTTCGTAGAGAATCTTGGTAATCTCATAAACAACTTCATCTGGCAAGTCTTTGTGAACGACAAGTGTTGCTTTGACTGCAATTGTTTGTGTGTCTTCGGTCATTCCTTTGTATGTTCCTTTTGGAATGATTACCTTAACATAGAAGGGATACCCTTGGTCATGAAGCTTTTTAATGACATCGTCTGGGATTGGGATTAATCTAACTGGGACCTTAACTGCAATCTGGTCAATTGCTGGTGCAGGATATGCAATAACTGTGAACTCAGCATCTACCTGTCCAAGGACTAAGCTTTGAGCAGCTTCCTCGAAGGTCTGGTAAACTGGTTCAATTTTGTCCCAGACTCCAGCTGCCTTGAGAACTCTCTCGGCTGTTGCAGCAACACCGCTACCTGCGGCACCAACGACGACCTTCTTACCGGCCAAGTCTTGGAGTGTCTTGATGTCGCTGTCGGCTCTTACAACAATCTGGACAGGTTCTGGATAGAGGGTTCCTATACCTCTGAGAACTTTAATTGGATTGCCCTCGAACTGATATTTTCCTTCCCAAGCATACCAGGTAACATCATTCTGAGCTATAGCAACTTGGGCTTCTCCCTTTCCTATTGCTTTACAGTTAGCAACACTTGCTCCACTTGTGACAGCTTTTGCGGCAATTAGGTTACTCTTTTTGTTTATAACTTTTGCAAGCATTGAACCAATTGCAAAATAGACGCTACCAGGACCAGAGCCGGTATATATTGTAATCTCATACTTGCCTTCTTCATTCTTTGTCACAATCGGTGCTTGAGTTTGTGTGCCGGTTGTAGTTGTTTTTTGGGTACATCCTGCGGCTACTAAGGCCAACACCAAAACAAAAACCAAACCTACGGCTTTCCACCTTCTCATTTTTAGCCACCTCAAGGAAGTGGGGGACTATGTCCCCCAGCATCTTAATTGTTTACAAACTTAAACATTATATATTTTTTGTTTTTTTGGAAGATTTACATACAAGTAAACAAAGGAAAGGGTAGAGAGGCGAAAATTTTTCAGTAGTAGTACCAGATTGTCCAGTAATCGTTGGGGTCTTCTCCTATACTTTCAAGATACTCAAGGTATTCTTTGATTGGGACATCTGGATACGTATAGAGCTTGGTCTCGCTGATACCCTTCTCCCATGGATGCATAAGATAGATCCTGCTTCCATCGGGTCTAATTCCAACCAACTCTCTATCTTGCCACGCTCTCAGATGGTTCTTGCCCATTCTTGGGACATTGAAGACAGGTTCATCTGGTCTGAACTGTCCAGGCAATAATCTTGCTTCTTCTTTTCTCTCCTGGACAACTCTTGCTATTGGTACGAGATAATCTTTCTGCTCAATCTTACCCTTTGGATAGAATGTATAGTATGGGTCAATTCCTACTTTTCTCAGAGCAATTCTCAATGCAACATTTTCGAATCTCCTGCTGACGTTTCTCTGATAAACAAGCTGGTTGTATATGTATATTCCTTGTCTTCTTATCTTGTATGTTGCATTTGCAACTTCTGGGGTCACTTCATAGGCAGTTTCAAAGTGAGTTGAAATTGAAACGTTTCTTTTTCCTGGCTCTATGTATGAGCCAAGTATCTCTGCCAACTTATCAGTAATTCTCATTGGAACTGTCACAAAAATCCTGCTTCCCCATCTGATGTTAACAACATGATCAAACTCTGAGAGCCTGCTCATAATCTTGTCAATAATCTTGTCACTTAGCGCTAAAGGATCTCCACCGGTGATTAGGACGTCAAGCATCGACTCATGTTCACCAAACCACTCTATCGCTGCTTCAATCTTGTCCCATCCTGGGAATGAGCCTGCCATGAATGGCTCAAGAACTTCCCAGTTTCTCTGACAGTAAACACATATTTGTGGACATGTGTCGTAAGCTTTGAGAATAGCTATTGTGACATATCTCCTTGTAATAAGGTCAAGTGGTGACGTGTCGTGTTCTCCCATGAAGTCGAAGTAGTATTCTCTGTCCTCTCTATGCTGGAGCATGTTTGAGACATACCATGTGGGTGGCATTACTTGCCTTCTTACATGTCTGTCTTCTTTATATGGGTTCTCAAAGTCCCAGAGGTGCAAATAGTATGGAGTAATTCCCCAAGGTATGCCATACTTCACAGCGATTTCTACTTGTTTCAGATCTTCTTCTGGAACTTTTACTATCCCAAGTTCATTCAGTTCTCTAAGGGTTTCAAGACCTTTTTCCCTCTTTAGCACGTGAGAGAACTGCCATCTATAGTCAAACCACTCGTCCTCAGTTATGCCCCAGTATTCCATAAGTTTTTCTCTCTGTCTCTTTCTCTTTTCAATAATATGCTTGTCAAGACCGCTTGGATACTTTTTGAGATAGCTCTTAATATATTCCCATACTTTGTCAAGATACTCCGATCTCATAAGGGCAGCCTTTCTTCCTTTTATTTTGCTGAAATCAACAAATTTGACTCCAGCAGCTTCCAGTTTTGGTCCGAGCCATCCTTTTGAATATCCTGTTACTCCAGCCATTGCCTTGAAGAGGTGCTTGAACTCTTCCACAAAACCTTCCGTGATTATGCTTAGAACCCTTTTGTCGCCTTTCGTAGCTTTCCAGAGATACTCCAATGTAGAGAACCCAGCAGCCTTTTCGCCATATTCAGAGATTATGTTTAAGAACACATTTATAGCTTCGATGGCAAGCCATCTGTCCATTGCATCGACATCAATGTCTCCATTCTTGTACTTCCACAGCAAATCTTCAGCGAATCTTCTTAGCTTGTCTCTTGCTTCCTCAACATTTTCGCTGGTGAGCAGGATCTCTTTAATTTCAGGAAGAGGATCAAAAATTTTCAAAAAATCTTCATGATTAATTCCCTGTTTTAATCCCCAAGGGGACTCTTCAATGTTAAACGTTGAGACTGCGCTTTCCATTTGCTTTTCCATACCTATCACCTCATGCCCATATTTGGGCATTAGTGCCCCTCAGATGCATAAGTGTACTTATCACATCATTGGGGCTATTTTACAGATGTTAATGGATATATGTAGTGTTATATATTTTGCGTTTACAAGCATGTAAAACATTACAAAATTCAAATTTATCAGTTAATATAATGAAAAAATTTTACATAATTGGTCATTTCTTTCTAAAATTTTGCTGAACATTTCTAAATACATGGCTTATAATCCAGATTGCCTTGATAAATGTAAATAACTGTTGAAAGATTTAAAATGTTAAGGATATTGGTGTTGCTTGCTTGGATATATTATCCATCATAAAGTAATCTAAATTGTATGTAAGAACATAACACTTTACTGAGCTTTACAAAAAGCCTTTTAATAATTAAACACTTGTGGTCATTTGGGGATGATTGGATGAAAATCATAATGACGACTAAAATTGATTTAGCTTCAGCGAATATAAAGCAAAAACTAATTGAAAATTTTGGGTTTAAAGAAAGTGATGCCAAATTTGATCGTAACGTAGTGTACAAGAAGGGAGACATTCTGATTCTTACAACAAATCAAGAGATGATATATTATGATCATTTAGACAAAGAAATCGAAAGGCAGCTGAGTATCAGACCAGAACTTATCATTTTTGCTTCAAGACATTCAAGCAAACAGAAACTGCCTACTTTGACAACTCATGTTACTGGAAACTGGGGTAAATCAATGTACGGTGGTAGAGATAACAGCCTGGCTATAGCCCAACCAACTGCAATGAAGCTGGCATTATTGAAAATGAGTGAGCTCAATGATTTGGGATGGATGGTCTGTTATGAAGCAACACATCATGGACCAAGTGAAGTTAATGTCCCCTCGCTTTTCATCGAAATCGGTTCAAGCGAAAAAGAGTGGGTTAATGACAGAGCTGGAGAGATCTTGGCAGAGACAATAATGTATGTCATCAGCAATTACTCAAAGAAAGACTTTAAAGTTGCTATTGGAATCGGTGGAGGACACTATGCCCCAAAGCAAACAAAAGTCGCACTGAGTTCAGATCTTGCTTTTTCTCATATTGCAGCAAAGTATGCTCATCCTATATCCAGAGAGATGCTGCTAAAGTCTATTGAAAGAACAGCCGAACAAGTTGAGGCAATATACGTAGATTGGAAGGGCAGTAAAGGTGAAACAAGGCAGTTGGCAAGATCCTTGGCAGAGGAACTTGGCTTGGAGTTTATCAAAGATTAACTGGACAAAATCTTTAAAGCATTTCATCTTCAAATTTAAGAATTAGCTGTGTAATCTTAGCTAAAATTTATATATTGCTTTAAACTACAGAATTTACCAGATGTTAAATTGTTTCCATAGGAGGGTGAAGAAATGTTAAAGTTAATTGAAAGTGCAATAGAAAGAACATCCCAAGAGGCGGGCAAGGTGAATGAAGTACAAGTTCCTCAAAGCGATGTTGATGAAGAGCTTAGAAGAATTTTAGAGCAGATACAGGCTAAGATCTATGTCGTTGGTGTCGGCGGTGCTGGTTGTAATACAATAAATAGAATGATGGAAGTTGGTATTCAGGGTGCTAAAGTTATTGCAATTAACACTGACGCTCAGGATTTGCTCAAGGTTAAGGCTCATAAAAAGATACTCATTGGTAAAGATCTCACAAGAGGATTAGGAGCTGGAAACAATCCAAAAATCGGTGAAGAAGCAGCAAAAGAAAGTGAAAAAGATATCAGGGATGCTCTTGAAGGTGCGGATATGGTTTTCATTACCTGCGGCCTTGGCGGAGGTACTGGAACGGGTGCAGCTCCAATTGTTGCTGAACTGGCAAAGAAGATGGGGGCTCTAACAGTTTCCGTCGTTACACTACCGTTCACAGTTGAAGGCATTAGGAGAATCAAAAACGCTGAGTATGGTCTTGAGAGGCTCAGAAAGAACAGTGATACCGTTATTGTAATACCAAACGATAAACTCATGGAAGTCGCTCCAAACTTACCAATCCACTTAGCATTCAAAGTCGCCGATGAAATACTTGTCCAGGCGGTTAAGGGAATTACCGAACTCATAACGAAACCTGGTTTGGTTAACCTTGATTTCGCTGATGTTAGGGCAGTCATGAAAGATGGCGGTGTTGCAATGATCGGTATTGGGGAGAGTGACAGCGAGAAGAGAGCACTTGAAGCTGCAACACAGGCTTTAAACAGTCCATTGCTTGATGTTGATATCAGCGGTGCCAAAGGCGCGTTGATAAGCATTGCCGGAAGTGATGTAAAGCTTGAGGAAGCACAGCAGATAATTGAGCTTGTTACAAGCAAGCTTGATCCTGAGGCACAGGTAATCTGGGGAATTCAGCTTGATGAGGAGCTTGGTAAAACTATAAGAGTTATGGTTGTGGTTACAGGTGTAAGCTCTCCATATGCCGTTGTTGAGGAGGAAGCAACATATTTCTCTGAAGAAGGTGAGAGAAAAGTCATTCACCTTGATCTGGAGGAACTTTGATCTTCTCTTTTTACCCCAAACTTTTAAAACCCAAACCCATACCTAAGATTAACAAAAGACTTAAAAAGCTACTGGGGTGTTAGATGTGCCAACAAAAGGATACATGGAAAAACTTAAAAACTTCTTATCAGAGTCCAAAAGGGTTTTATTAGTCACAAAAAAACCAAGCGGCAAGGAGTATAAAATGGCCGCAAAAATAACAGGCCTTGGAATAATCCTTATAGGTCTAATAGGCATGATTATCCGTATTATAGGTACCTTAATTACAGGTCAATGACGGCCTTTTGGTGATGAAGATGAGCGACAGCAAGATATTCGCAGTAAGGGTTACAGTGGGGCAGGAAGAAACAACCGCCAGATTAGTTTATAGTAAAGCAAAAACATATAACTTGCCAATCTACGCTATACTAACCCCCTCAAAAGTCAAGGGATACATCTTTATTGAAGCGCCGAGTAAGAGCGCGGTTGATGAAGCTATAAGGGGGATAAGACACGCGAGAGGGACTCTCCCGGGAGAGGTTGCATTCAGCGAGATTGAGCACTTCCTTGAAGAGAAGCCAGCTGTCAGTGGCTTCGAGCCAGGAGACATAGTTGAACTCATTGCTGGGCCTTTCAAAGGCGAAAAAGCCAAGGTCATTAGGGTGGATGAGGCGAAGGATGAAATTGTCGTTGAGCTCATCGGTGCAATAGTTCCAATCCCCGTTACAGTTAGGGGTGAATACGTTAGACTTATAAGCAAACGGTCAAAGGAGTAGAGGGGTGAAAAGAATGCCAAAGCAAGTTGTTGAGGTTTTAGTTGAGGGTGGTAAAGCCACTCCTGGTCCTCCTCTTGGCCCTGCTATCGGTCCACTTGGGTTAAACGTTAAGCTCGTCGTTGACAAAATAAACGAAGCAACAAAAGACTTTGCGGGAATGCAGGTGCCAGTGAAAATTATCGTTGATCCAGCGACAAAGCAGTTTGAGATTGAAGTGGGTACACCACCAGTTAGCCAGCTTATCAAGAAGGAGCTTGGACTTGAAAAGGGTTCAAGTGAACCAGTGAGAAACATTGTTGGTAATCTGACAATGGAGCAGGTCATAAAGATAGCAAAGGCTAAGAAGCACCAAATGCTTGCTGCTGATCTTAAAGCAGCTGCAAAAGAGGTCATTGGAACAGCATTAAGCATGGGAGTTACAGTTGAGGGCAAAGACCCAAGGGTTGTGCAGAAAGAAATTGATGAAGGAGTTTACGACGAGATATTTGCAAAGGCTGAGGAGAGCTGATTTAGGGAAAAGTTTAAAAGCTCCTCTTTTTACGAAATTTTGATTTTTCAATTTAGCTTAAATAAAAAAGATTGGAGGTCAGAAAAATGGCCTTTGACAGGCAAAAAATCGTGGAAGCGGTGAAGGAGGCTAAAGCCCGGGCTAAGCCGCGTAACTTCACACAGACCGTCGAAGTGGCAGTAAACCTCAAGGATATTGACCTCAGGAAGCCTGAGAATAGGTTTAAGCTTGAGGTTGTTCTGCCACACGGTAGAGGGAAGGATGTGAAAATCGCGGTCATCGCTGATGGTGCCGTTGCTGAAGCGGCTAAAAAGCTCGGGCTTGATGTTATTGGTGGTGAGCAGCTTGAGGAAATAGCCAAGAGCCCAAGGGAAGCAAGGAAATTAGCTAAGAAGTATGACTTCTTCATTGCCGCAGCACCACTGATGCCGAAAATTGGTAGATATTTGGGTAGATACTTAGGTCCAAGAAACAAGATGCCAGTGGTTGTTCCACCGACACTGACAAACTTAGAGCCAATTGTCAACAAGCTCAAGAAGACAGTAAGAATACAGCTCAAGAACAATCCAGTCGTCCACGCTCCGGTAG
>JALTMZ010000078.1:19487-20988 GCA_027001105.1 Thermococcus sp. | reverse complement strand
CAGAGACTACGTTGCCAACTTCTTTATGTCCCCCAATCTTCAGCACAAAGACCTCTTTGCTATATAAAAAATCCGTATCCAGACCTGCAAAATCAAGATACGTCTTATAAAGATGGAGTGTGTCTAGGATATCATCGATTAGAAGAGGGTGTCCAAGCTTCAATGAGTATGTAGCAAGGACGTAGAATGCTATAGGGTAAAATGAGTCGGGTGTGTACTCTATAAGAACGATCTCTCCTGGTTTGATCTTTGAAAAATGTTCCATCAAGTATGAAATCTTTTCTACCACGCAGAACACCCCCTAATTAATTCTAACTTCGATTGTTAAAAATGTTGTGGAACAAAGCTGAAAAACGAAAATAGAAAAAGAGCGTTTTTATTTCCGTTCGTAAATACCAATAAGTTCGCCATGTTGGATAATATGTCCTTTTATGGCATTTTCCAGATCCCTCTTAGTAGCCCCGGGCTTCAAATTCAGCTGGGTGTCAAGAACGTAGATCTTAAAGTGGTAATGGTGAATCCCGTGTCCACGAGGAGGACAGGGACCGTTATATCCAATTCTCCCGAAATCATTCCTCCCTTGGACAATATATATTGGAGATTCGACAACGCCTTTTTTGGGCATGCCTTCGGGTATTTCATTGACAGGAGGGATGTTCCATGCAACCCAGTGAACAAAAGTCCCTATTGGGGCGTCAGGATCGTCAACGATTATTGCAATACTGACGGCTTTGTCACTGATGCCTTCAATTTTTAAAGGTGGATTAATGTCTAATCCTTCACAAGTGTACTTGCTTGGAATTGTCTCACCGTTCTTAAAAACGGAAGTCACCTTAAGACTCATCCTATCATCTCCATGTCCTATACACCCCGATGTCAAAACAAAAGCTGAAATAAGCAGGACAAGCAGCTCCCTCATGATATCTCTTTCACTTTTTAAACGTAAAAATATTTCGGAAATTGAGCAAGTATTTTTAACCCCCACGTTGTAAATTTATAAGGTGGTAAAAATGGAGCTTGCCGGTAAGGTTGCCCTTGTTACCGGAGCATCAAGGGGAATTGGGCGGGCAATAGCAGTTGCATTGGCACAAAAAGGGGCAAATGTAGTGATAAATTATGTTCGCAATGAAGAGGAGGCAAAGAGAACTGAGGAGTTGTGTAGGAAATATGGTGTCGAAACACTGGTTGTAAAAGCTGATGTAAGCAACAAGGAAGAAGTAAGAAAAATGGTGGAACGCGTTATTAAAAAATTCGGCAGAATAGACATCTTGGTTAACAATGCTGGCATTCTTGGAAATTCTATAAATCCTATGGAGATAACAGAAGAGGAGTGGGATAAGGTAATAAGCATAAACCTAAAAGGTGCTTTTTTGGTTATCCAAGAGGTTCTGAGATATATGAAGAAAGGGAAGATCGTGAACATAGCATCAATCGCAGGAAAGGATGGGGGAACCGTTGGGGCACATTATGCTGCTTCAAAAGGCGGTCTTATAGCCCTAAC
>JALTMZ010000078.1:8853-19477 GCA_027001105.1 Thermococcus sp. | reverse complement strand
ACCATATAACTGGGGAGCTCATAGATGTGAACGGCGGCAGGCTGATGGATTGAGACAAAGTTTTTATTCTCAAATTTCTTTTTCTCTTTGATAACCATGAAGATCATATACGAAAAGGAAATAGACACTGAGAGTATTGTTGTCTCTCCCAGACCCGTCTGGAAATGTAGAACTTGTCCAGTTTATGGTAAAAGCCCTTCGTGCCCCCCACATGCTCCTTCTTGGAAAGAGAGCAAAGAGTGGATAAAGCATTTTAAGAAAGCCCTCCTGCTCAAATTCCAGCTTGACTATGAGGACTTTGAGGAAGAAAAGAGGAAAGTCTTGTTGTATCTGCTTCAGAAAGAAGAGGAACTTTTTAGAAAAGGGAACCCCTATGTGTTAGCTCTCTTTCCAGGAAACTGCAATCTCTGTGAGGTGTGTGAGTTTGAAAAAAGCGGACACTGCAGGATGCCAACAAAGGTAAGACCCTCCATTGATGCTATAGGAATAGAGCTTTCCAAAATTGTTGATCTGAACTTTGGCGAAAGTGTTTTGTATGGATTGATATTAGTGAAGTAGGAGTGAAAATGAAGGCATATATAACAATGCTCGGTCGTTCCACATGGGCCATGATAAACGCATATTACGCTGTAGTTATGGAGAAGAGGTACAAGCCCAATGAGATTTACATTTTCCTTGAAGATATATATCAAGACAAGATTCCAGTTGCAGTTGAGGCACTTAAAATAATATCTGCGGCCTTTGGGTTCTCACCAAAGGTTGAGGTGATAACCATAGAAGAGGCAAACTTCAAAGAAGCAAGGAAAAAAGTTGAGAACCTTTTGAGAAAGCTTAAAGATAAAGGATTTGAAATAGCTATAGACATAACTTCTGGAAGGAAGGCATTAGTGGCTGGGGCGCTTGTTCATGGGGTGCCGCTGAAGGTAGATCATGTTTTCTACCTTGCCCTTGCAGAAAAAGATCTTCAGTTTGCAAACAGGCCTTACATGATGATTCCTACTCATTCTCAGAGGCTGGAGGACTTTATGGAGGGATAGCGGTGGAAATTATCATTGATAAGCCTGAAGTCCAGATTCTGCTCAACCTTCTTCCCGACAATGCTGTTGTCTCATATCCGCTTTATGGGAACTTCCCTCTTTTGAAGTTCAGAAGAGAGGGGTATGGATACAAGATAGAGGCTTTGACACAGCCAGAGGATTTCTCCCGAATTCTGTCAGAGAAAAAGGACAGTTTCCACGACCTTCCGACCTATAGGGATTTTCATGAGTGCGTTTTGGCTTCGGGTATAGTAAAATACAGCAATCTGGACGATTTTGAAAAACATTTGGAAAGCTATGAACTTCTAAGTAAAAGGGTAATCTTTGCCTTAGATACAAATATTTTTTATCATCGCTTTGTATCTTCTTATAGTCCTCTTCGAAAATACGAACTTGCAGTGGTTGATGTTGTTATCTGGGAAATTGAACAGTCAATGAACTATAAGTACCATTTGGGGCACATAAATGCTCTGAAACGCATTCTCCCCAACTCATACCTTTTGGATGAATTCCACAACAGGAGGATGAAAAAATCAAGAAAAGCTGCATATATTGCTCTTAAGGAATTTAAAGCATTAAAGGACAGGATAATAGAGGTCAGAAGGGTTCACGAAGAATCGGGAACTAATGATGAGCTTATTGTCAAATCACTTAAGCAGTTCGATAAGGAAACGCCTTCCCTTGTAGTTCTTTTGACAGCGGATATTGCGATGACAGACATAGCGGAGCTTGAAGGAGTTGAATACTTCCTATTTGAGTATCCCCATGAAAAGATTTCAACTCATCATGCAACTCCGTACCAGATGAGAACTCTGCTCTTTAACCTTGCAGCGGTGTTTGGTGTAATACGGGTTGAAGATGTCCTGATCTTTGGAGAATTTGGCGGAAAGGTAAAGCTAAACGACCTTAAGTTGAAATTCTTGAAAAACTCGATCTACCATGAGTTTACATTTCACCTAAAGCTCAGCAGGAAGCTGAAAGAACTAAAAATAGAAAGATAATCAGTGGAGCATGCCCTCAAGTTTCTCCACATAACTAATGCTTCTTTTTATGTCAGCAAAGTATTCCTGTGCTTTCATTATGTGCTCTTTTTTGACTTTCTGTCCTTGGGCAATTATGCTTGAAGGGGCAAGCAACTGAACAGCATACCTCAGACTTGTTTTTTCTCCGAGCTCTGCAAGGTACTCAATTGCTTCATCGCTTATATCAATGCCTTCCTCTTTGGCTCTAATTTTCACGATTTCTCTGATTTCATCTTTTTTGTAAGGTTCTGTGTTGATGATAAGCAGTCTATCCAGCATGTCAATTGGAATGCCATGAGGTGCCTCAATGTCAGTTCCTCTAATCTTTGTCTTCCCCCTGTTGGTTGCAAGGATCAAAATTGGTGCCAGCTCACTTTCCATAGCTCTTGCAAGGAATGAAAACGCCTCTATATCAAGCATATGGCACTCATCAATGAACAATACGCCAGGAACGAGCACGGCTTTCCCTTCTTCCACCCATCCCTTAACGGTCTCATCAACCCTTTCCCTGACCTCGTCTGTTATCTCCAATCCCCCTCCAAAAATCAGGGTGAATATTCCTCCGGCTCTTGCGTTTACAACATCCAAGTCGTGAAGTGTAACAGTATATGTAAACTCCTTAATTTTCAGCACTGGACCACTTGGCATTTCAACCTTTTTCTTTAGGAAGATTCCTTCTTCTTCCTTTGTTGTTCCGATTTTCGAAATTCTTCCACTTTCTGCGTCTATCTGAATTACATCACCCTCTTCAATTCCAAGATCGAGAAGTTGGTATGCAATCTCCCTTCCTGCCCTAATCGTTTTTTCATCGTCTTTTGTTCTAAGCGTCAGTATCACAGATTCTGGAATCTCAACATATGGATTGAAGGGATGTCGTGTTCTTCTGATTTCAATTCTTTCGACCTTCCCTTCGTACACCTTCCTCTCCTCACTTATTCTAACGCCTATAGCCCTCCTCAGTGCCTGTTTCAGGAATTCTGTCTTCTTTATTTCAGCTGAGTATATCTCACTTCCAGAGATTTGAACGAATGGTACATCTTCACCAAGTTCTTTGGCAATACCTATAGCGATTGCTGTTTTTCCGCTTCCGGTTGGCCCAACAAGGAGTATGCCCTTTCCAGCAAGTTTGCCCTTTTTTATTAGCTTAACTGCAATTCCAGCGGCTTCTCTTGCCTTAATCTGCCCAACCATGCCATCTGCAATGAACTTTGCCTTTCCATTTTCGTCCAGTCCAAGACCTCTGATGTGGGAATGACTCCCCACCCTCTCGAAGCTCACCTTTGCAATTTCCTCTATAACTGCCATCCCATCACCTCCTTAAAATACCATTTTGTTATTAAAATTGGGGTTGCTTTAAAAGATTAACGGGCGAAGATTTTTGTTCGAGAAAGAGTTGCATCTATCCGACATAAGATTCCACTGGATATGAATCTTCTTTCTTAAAACTTTTTCGTCCGAATTTACGACTTAATATAATAATACGAAAGATTTAAAAATAAAAAAGCGAAAGATTTAAAAAGATTTTGGTTCGGGGTGGGGCTATGAAGCGTTTAGGTAAGGTTTCTCACTATGCAAAGCAAGGTTTTCTGATACTCCGTTCTAATTGGATCCCATCATTAAACGATCCAGTTGTGGATAAGGATCTTCAGCTTGTGGGCATCGTTAAGGATGTATTTGGCCCAGTGAATATGCCATACATAGCGGTAAAGCCCAGGGTAAGGGCTCCTGAGAAGTATGTTGGACAGGTCCTTTACATTGACGAGAGAAAGAGAAAGAAAGAATCTCAGAAAAAGAAAGGGAGAAAATCCAAGAGAAAGCGCCCTGCCCCCAGAAGGAGGGGGTGATTATTTGATTTCTGCCGAAGACTTTAAGAAATGTCCTGTCTGTGGGTCAGTTAGGCTTATCTATGACCCCGAAAGGGGAGAAATCGTGTGCACTGCCTGTGGCTATGTGGTTGCTCAGAACATAATTGATTCAGGTCCAGAATGGAGGGCATTTGATGCCGATCAAAGGGTGAAGAGGGGTAGAGTTGGGGCTCCAATGACAATGATGATTCATGATAAGGGTCTTTCCAGCACCATTGATTGGAAGAACAAAGACATTCATGGTCACGATATCTCGGGTACAATGAGGGCAAAAATGTATCGTCTTAGGAAATGGCAGAGGAGAATTAGAGTCAGTGATGCTGCAGAGAGAAATCTGGCATTTGCTTTAAGTGAATTGGACAGAATGGCATCCCAACTGGGCCTTCCAAGAAATATCAAAGAGATGGCTGCTGCTCTTTATCGAAAAGCTGTTATGGAAAGGCTCATAAGGGGGAGGTCAATTGAAGGAGTGACGGCTGCCTGTTTGTATGCAGCATGTAGAATGGCAAAAGTCCCAAGAACCTTAGATGAAATTGAAGAAGTTGCGAGGGTTGACAAGAAAGAAATAGGCAGGAGCTACAGATTTATAGCAAGGGAGCTTCATTTAAGGCTTACCCCAACGAGTCCAATCGATTATGTAAGTAGATTTGCTGATCAGCTGGGTTTGAGTGAAAGAACAAAAAATAGGGCGGTTAAGATACTTCAAAAAGCCATTAAACTTGGCCTTACCAACGGAAGAGGTCCTATGGGGGTTGCTGCCGCTGCATTATATATCGCGAGCGTTCTTGAAGGAGAGAAAAAGACTCAGAGAGAGGTTGCTGAAGTAGCTCACGTAACTGAAGTTACGGTGAGAAACAGATACAAGGAACTTGTAGAAAGACTTAACATAAGGTTAAGCCTATAACAGAACCAGATGAGGATTCAAACCCGTCGCTGATTGATGATGAGAGGGGACCTCGCCGATGGTTCGGATTGGTATTTTAAGTGATACTCATTATCCGGACAAAACCTCCCATCTCCCAAATCTAATTTTTGAAAAATTTCAAGAGGAGAATGTGGAGCTTATTATTCATGCTGGAGATTTAACATCTCCAAGCGTTAAAGAGGTTTTGGAGAATGTTGCTCCTGTTGTTGCTGTTAGAGGAAACTTAGATGAGCCAATTTTTCCTGAAGAAAGAATCTTAGAAGTGGAAGAACTCAAAATTGGAATTACTCATGGACATCAGTTTCTTTCCCTGGATACCCAGACGCTTAAGTATAAAGCCCTTGACATGGAGGTTAACATTTTGATCTTTGGACATACTCACAGGTTCTTCTATGACGTCTATGAATTCATGGGAAAAAAGATAGCTCTCTTAAACCCCGGCTCTCCAACGGTGCCAAGGAGGAGTGATCCGACTTTTGTAATTGCGGAGATCAAAGACAGAAATCTCCATTTCAATATCTTCAAGCCTTGGAAAACCCAATGGCAGTATCCATAGAAAAGCAAAAATTAGAAAAGCCAAAAACGAAAGAGCTTCAGCTCTTAATGGCGAGCTTAATGTCCTCGGCCTTAACTGTCTTTCTGCCGGCGTGCTTTGCGAGGTCAACAGCCTTCTTTGCAATCTCAACAGCCTTCTCCTCGAGGTGCTCGGCTAAGAGCTTGGCTGCCTCCTCGCTGACTCTCTGTGCACCTGCCTTTCTAATCAATCTATCAACTGGGGCAATTGGTAACTCAGCCATTTCCCCTACCTCCTTAAAGTTGTTTTACTAATATTTGCATTTTATTCTTTGAAAGAAGTCCTATATAAACCTTTCGGAAAAACGCCGTTTTCCTCTGATTATACGCTTATCATCCTTATAATTATTGAGAGTTAAGGCAAACTGCTGCAGATAGAACAAAGTTGCGAATTTTTAGGCTTTGTGCATTATATTGATATTGGTCAAAATGCTTTTCTTGTGATGGATACTCCCCTAATTGGGCATGTTTTTGTAACGGTATCATCGTTATTTTTAAAACTTTTATTCTTAAATGTAGTGGTTTTGAGCATACAGAAGAGATCTACCGATTTTAAATTAAAATCTGCCTTCTCATAGTGTTAAGTCTTTTAGTATCATTGGAGTCCAGCAGAACCTGCAGTTAGGAGATCCTCCGTATTATGTTAATTATACCGTTTAATTTTGTCACATTTTTGATCAATAACGTTTATATACCTCTCGAGCCAATCCTATTATTACCTCAAAAATGGGGGGAGTTAAGATGCCCGAGAAGTTTGACAAAATATATGACTACTATGTAGATAAGGGCTATGAGCCAAATAAGAAGAGGGACATCATAGCTGTTTTCCGCATAACTCCAGCAGAGGGATATCCCATAGAAGCTGTAGCTGGTGGAGTTGCTGCTGAGAGTTCAACTGGTACATGGACGACTCTTTATCCATGGTATGAGCAGGAACGCTGGGCTGATCTTTCAGCCAAGGCTTTTGATTTCCATGACATGGGGGATGGAAGTTGGATAGTCAAAATTGCTTATCCATTCCATGCCTTTGAGGAAGCCAACCTTCCCGGATTGCTCGCAAGTATAGCAGGAAACGTCTTTGGGATGAAACGTGCTAAAGCCCTTCGCCTTGAAGATCTCTACCTCCCGGAAAAGCTCATCAGGGAATTTGATGGGCCAGCCTTTGGTATCGAGGGCGTCAGGAAGATGCTTGAAATCAAAGACAGACCTATCTATGGTGTCGTTCCGAAACCAAAGGTTGGATACTCCCCTGAGGAGTTCGAGAAACTTGCAACAGAGCTTCTTATGAACGGTGCCGACTACATGAAGGATGACGAGAACCTTACCAGTCCCTGGTACAACCGCTTCGAGGAAAGGGCTGAAATAATCGCTAAGATTATCGAAAAAGTCGAGAAAGAAACTGGTGAGAAGAAAACTTGGTTCGCTAATATAACAGCCAACCTGCCTGAGATGGAAAAGAGGCTTGAAATCTTAGCGGATCTTGGTCTTAAACATGCGATGGTCGACGTTGTCATAACTGGTTGGGGTGCACTCCAGTACATCCGCGACTTAGCAGCTGACTACGGCTTAGCGATACACGGCCACAGGGCTATGCATGCGGCATTCACCAGGAACCCCTACCATGGTATCTCAATGTTTGTCTTAGCTAAGCTCTACAGGCTCATTGGTATTGACCAGCTCCACGTTGGAACAGCTGGTGCAGGAAAGCTTGAAGGAGACAAATGGAGCGTCATTCAGAACGCAAGGATATTTAGAGAAAAGCACTACAAGCCAGAGGAAAACGATGTTTTCCACCTTGAGCAGAAGTTCTATCACATCAAGCCCGGATTCCCGACCAGTTCCGGTGGCCTCCATCCGGGTAACCTCCCAATAGTTTTTGATGCATTGGGAACAGACATAGTTATCCAGCTCGGCGGTGGAACCCTCGGACATCCAGATGGGCCTGCAGCTGGAGCAAGGGCAATCAGGCAGGCAATCGATGCTTACATGCAGGGAATTCCGCTTGATGAGTATGCAAAGACTCACAAGGAGCTTGCAAGAGCTCTGGAAAAATGGGGTCATGTGACTCCAGTTTGATGTTTCTTCCTTTTTCTTAAATTATAATGTTTAGGGGATTATAAATAGTTGCACATAAACTCCAACATTCCTCGTTGTTTGTTGCCTATTCGTCAAACTCTTGAGGAAAAGAAGTTTTAACACCTTACTTTTCATTTATCATCGGTGAGTCTAATGCATCCAGAGGGATTTTTGGAAGTTATCACTGGCCCAATGTTTGCTGGGAAAACAACAGAGCTGATAAAACGGATTGAAAGACAGATTTTCGCAAAAAGAAAGGCAGCGCTCTTTAAGCCGTCAATAGATAATAGATACAGTGAAAGCGAGGTTGTTGCTCATAACGGGCTGAGATATGAGGCATATGTCATTCCAACTACGGAGGAAGGGGTCAAGATGATTTCTGAGATAACAAAAAGGGAACAGCTTGAAGTTATAGGTGTTGATGAAGTCCAGTTTTTCCCGTTCTCAATTGTTGAGACTCTGAACAAATTGGCGGATGAAGGTGTTTATGTCATTGCTGCTGGGCTTAATCTTGATTTTAAAGGGGATCCTTTCCCAGTTACCAAGGAGCTTTTGGTTAGAGCTGACAATATAGTTTATCTAACTGCAATCTGCACTGTCTGTGGAGCTCCAGCAACGAGAAGCCAGCGCTTAATCAACGGTAAACCTGCCCCAAGGGATTCCCCTGTAATCTTGGTTGGCGGGCTGGAAAGTTATGAAGCAAGATGCAGGAAGCATCATGTGGTCCCATGACTTTTAGGTTTGGTCATGCCCTTTTATCATTTTAGGCGATTGTAATTCCTCTGCTTAAATTTCATCCAGAGTTAAGGTTCATTTGAGATAGTTTAAACCGAAAAGCTTAAGTTTAAACTTTTCTAACATTAAGTTAGATAAGTGGAGGTGAAAAGAATGTTAAATAATGAGATGGGAAAACTGCTGGATGTGCTGGGAAATGAGACAAGGCGTAGGATACTCTTACTTCTCACCAAACGACCCTACTTTGTTAGTGAGCTTTCCCAAGAGCTGGGTGTGGGACAAAAAGCTGTTTTAGAACACTTAAGGATCTTGGAGAGAGCGGGATTGATTGAAGGAAGGGTTGAAAAGATTCCCCGTGGCAGACCAAGAAAGTACTATACAATTAAAAGAGGATTTAGACTTGAAGTCCTGCTGACGCCGTACATTTTCGGAACAGAAATGTATGAGCCGAAAGCTCCAAGGAGAACGGCTGAATATGAACAGGCAAAGGAGCTGATAAAATCTCAGGAACCCGTAGAGACTAAAATTAAAGAACTCGCAGAGTTTCTAAAAGACATTGAAGAAAAGATAGCTGAGCATATGCGGGCAAAACAAGAACTTGAAGAGGTAAGACTGCTCGCAGAGGCATACATAGAAAATCTCATGCGCAGGATAGCTCAGGAGAGCGAAAGTGAATTTGAAGAAATCCTCAAAGAGCTCGAAGAATACCTACCAGCTGAGCTTATGGCAGAGCTGAAAAGAATAAAGAAAGAGCTGTACGGTGTTTAGAGTATCTTTCCTTCCTGCTTCATTCTAACGAGCTTTGTTAGATAACCTGCAATTCTATTTCTTATGGTTTTGCTCTGTACTGTTGTTAGCTCCTGCACTTTCCTCTTATTATGCTCGAAGTCCGTTGTAAACTCATTTGGATATCTGTCCAAAAGCTCCCTCGCAACCCTCTTAATGAAGC
This sequence comes from Thermococcus sp., assembly GCA_027001105.1. Lineage (GTDB taxonomy): Archaea > Methanobacteriota_B > Thermococci > Thermococcales > Thermococcaceae > Thermococcus_B. The sequence continues at coordinate 10,295 of JALTMZ010000078.1, read as the reverse complement.
CTTGCCTTATGTTCCCCATTTTCATCCCTCCGATAATCTTGACATCATTTCCAATAGCTCAATCAAGTAAATCTGTTTTAAACTTTTCGTGGATTCGCTAATTGTTAGATAAAGCTGGCACTGATATCCCGCAGTTTGATGTTAGATTTATAAATCCCAAAATTCACTACTCTGATTATGATAAGAGAGATAATTCACTGTTACGGTCATGAGAATATCAAAGCTACCCATAAATCGACTTTAGAGATTACAAAAGAAGATTTCTTAACCCCCAGAGGAGATTGTATAATCTGCATTAAGGCAGATAAGGCTCTCAGAGATCTAAGCGACGAATTTAAACGAGCTCTTAAATCAGGAAAAAGGATCAGGATCAGAATTATCGTTGATGATCTCGTCGATGAAATCATTGCCTCAGGAGATGAGCGGTTAACTTTTGAGAACGATGTTTCGATGGTCATACGAAAAAGTACCTACATTGACGGGCGAACCCTTGCTGTTAAAGCCGACAAAGCGGCTAAAGACATTGATAGGAGAATAGTTGAAAAGTTAAAAAATCCAAACCAAAAAGCTGTTATTGAGTTAATCATAGATGATGATCCCGCGCAGCGCTGATGAAAGGATGATGAAGATTTTAAGTGCTGACCAAAGATTTAAATATCCATCCTTTTTATTAACTTTTGGTGAGGAAAATGCTCGAGGGGTATTACATAATTGAGAATTCTGGGGTAGTGCCAGCAGAAAGGAGATTTAAGTTCAAGGATTTAAAAGCATGGGGGTATGATTTGCATTTGGGGACAATAGAAGGTGAAAGAGCTTATTTCGTTTCAGGAGCCGGGGAGAGAAAAGAGGGGGAAACCTATACCATAAAAGGAAAGGAGTACTACATCACAGAAACACAGCAAGAGATTCCCCAGAATGCAAGACTTTTAGCCAAAATTGAGGTTGAGAAAGGACAACCTTATTTAGTTTTCTGGCTCGAGGAAGAAGAGCAAACTTTTCCCTTGGCAAAAGAAGATCCGCGAATAATTCTCAAGCGCTTCTGGGAAGCAAAGAAGTTTAGGCAGCTTTTGAAACATGTCAACAGTGTGGGTTTAACGACGGATTTTTATAAGGACAATGTGTTTACAAAGAGTGTTCCTTTGCCCTATGAAGAGTATCCACCAAAGGTTAGGCGTGTTTTGAGAGAAGTTAGAGACATTCACAGAGATTTAACGGGTTTTGGCAGGTTTGTATTCCAATATTATGGAGAGGAAGACAAAATGCATAACTACCGTCTCTGGTGGCTTTTGCCGACAATTTACCTGTTTGATGTTGAGATAGCAAATGAAGTTGACAAAATTTTGGGGATGCTTGACTAAAAGCTTTTTACACCTTATTTCCTATTCTTCCTTAGGTGAAGATAATGAAAGTCAATCGTGATGACCTCCTAAGCTATGGGGATG